>JBGTLM010000043.1:0-20010 GCA_041744135.1 Pyrinomonadaceae bacterium | reverse complement strand
GAAGAGCTGACCGTCACTGCATTCCAACAACACACGCGCATAGTTGGTTGTGAAAAAACCCGGCGCGCGATCTGTATCGATCCAGGCGACGATTCTGAAAGTATCGTGCGGGCGATCGACAAGCACGGCTTCAACCTGCAGGCGATTGCGATAACTCATGCCCATCTGGATCACGTGGGCGGCGTCGCGTCGCTGAAGAAGCTCAAGCCCGAGGCAAAGGTAACACTCCATCAGGCAGACGAGTTCATATACCTGGCATTACCCGAGCAGCCCGCCTGGATCGGGATCCCGCGCGCGCAATGGCCAGCTTTGGGTTTTGACTTCGAACCGCCGCCACCTGTCGACGAATACTGGGAAGACGGCCAGAGCTATAAGGTGGGTGAGTTGGACTTCAACGTGATTCACTGCCCGGGACACACGCCGGGCCATGTTGTTCTATTCGAATCACAGGAAAGAAAGGTCTTTGTTGGCGTCGTGCTTTTCGCCGGCTCTATCGGAAGAACTGATCTGCCGGGCGGATCCACGGAGCAGTTGATGGATGCGATTATCAATAAACTGCTGCCACTGGGTGACGACGTGGAGGTTTATTCAGGTCATGGTCCGATGACGACCATCGGGCACGAGCGACTCACCAACCCATTTCTCACGGGAACTTACCAGCTCGGCGGCGGGAGATTCTAAGCGGGATTCCAGCCCGAACGGCGAGCTGTAGCGACACGGTTTGATTAGACGACGGCGGGTTCAAGAAATTGAGAGTTCAACCCTTAGGTTGGGCCTTGATAGCGAAGCCAGTTGAAGCCAGAACTCTAAACTAGATGAACCCTACTTATTTCTCCCCCGGAGTCTTCAAGCGGCTATTCTTCATCTCTTCCCACTTCTCCTTCTGCTCACCGTCGAGTTGGCTTGGCAGGGTTTCAACGGGGATGTTGTTTTGCGCACAGAAGTGACGCCAAAGGATAAAACGCAGATCAAATTGACCTGTTTGATCTGAGATCACATTATCTGCTGAGGGCGGCTCTTCTTTCTTTTTTTCACTAGCCATAATTATCCGTCGCTCACCTGGTTGGAGTGTTGTGAAGTGTAGCAGTTTTTTGGCAATTATTTTAGGAGGCGCTGGTGAGATACATCTCTCCGGTTGGGGATTGCACACCGCTTTTCGGTTCTAGAGTGATTGCAAACACCGCTGCATTGCGAGCTTCAGGGGGGATCTGATCTTTGAGAGCACCGGCGCCCGACGCATCGGTCGTAAAAACTCTCCCTGGCATCGGCTTGCCACCCGCAATAAACCAAAGTTGATAGGCCTTGCCGGCGGGTGCGGGAGGAAGACCCTTTGCCATGAGAATTGCGCGTCCACTCTTATCATACGCAAGCATGGCATGCGCTTCAGGCATCAGCTTGGTGCCGGCGAGTTCCATCATCCGGGTGCCCGGCGCCGACACTATCTCAATCGCTTCGCGTTGCTGCCCTAGTTGTTGTTGCGCATCACTAACCTGCGCAGACAGACGTGCGAGTTCCTGCCTGGCTTCTCGATTCTGTCTCCAAAGAACAAACAGCGAAGCGACCAACCCTACCAGTACCAGTCCGGCGGCAATGGCGCCCCAGGTCTGCGCGGACGACCATGACCTTGGCTTCATTCGCACAACGTTGGCAGGCTGCGGCCGCTGAGCATTCTCGGCGTCTCTATTTGTACCACGCGTCCCCACTCCAAGCAGGCTGCCCACTTGGGGACCCCGGCCCGTCGTATCGGCTCTAACTGCTTCCAGAATGCGACCGCGCAAGTGCCGCGAGGGCTCGAGGGGTCTTGCTTCCAGGCTTGCAAATGCCAACCCGGCCGCCGTGCCTTCCCACTCAGAGAGTTGCGAGCGGCATTCTGCGCAACTCTGGAGATGAGCTTCCAGATCACGCATCTCTGCTGCCTCAAGCGCATTCAGCGCCTGCGCCGCCAACATCTCTTTGTAGTCTTCGTGGGACATGCTCTTCCCGCGTCACATTCTCCGTCTATTTCAGACTCTCAAACTCTTTTCCCAGCAGTTCACGTAACTTGATCATGCCCGAACGCATCCGAGTTTTTACGGTACCCAGCGGTGTCGTGAGCTTGGTGGCAATCTCCGACTGTGTTAACCCCTCAAAGTAGGCAAGCATCAAAATCCGGGTTTGCTCTTCCGGAAGCTCTGCTAAGGCCCGCTGGACGATCTCCCGTTGCTCCGCATGTAGAGTATCCTTTACTGCATCAGACGCTTCGTCAGGCGAGTTTCGGGCGGCGGAATCGGCCAGACGCTGGCGCGCTCCCAGTAGGCGCAGGCGATCGATGGCACGGCTGCGGGCGAGCGTAACCAGCCAGGTGAAAGGCCGGCCTCGCTGCTCGTCAAAATCAGCAGCGCGACGCCAAACCTGCAGCATAACCTCTTGTAAAACATCTTCCGCCTCTTCTCGGCTATTCAATATACGGACCAGCAGGCCAAACAAGATTACCCTGTACCGGTCGTAAAGGGTTCCCAACGACACTTCATCGCCACGGGCGACTGCGTGTAGAAGTTCAACGTCAACGGCTTGTGCTTGTTCGGGCTGCAAGGCTCTTGCCTTAGTCTTTGAATATACGCGACTGAGCTTCAGGTAAGATTGCTGTTGCTCTGGCTAAATCGTGACTTCCTCTTGAACCGTGTATCAATCTCAATTGTTCGCCTATTAAGTCTAGCTTATTGCTTAACCATTAGAGCCGCGGAGCAGGTTAAGACAAAGGCATCCACTTAATTTTTGGGAGTGCGGTAGCAAGCGCAGTGCAACACCGCTTTGGCTGGGACCAGTTGGTTCAGGTTTCAGATTTCAGATTTCAAATCTGAGATCTGAGATTTCTGATCAACTCTGCGACCAATTTACGCCACGGTGATTTCATCCGTCAGGTACACATCCTGAATCGCGTTAAGCAGCTCCACACCTTCAGTCATCGGGCGTTGGAAAGCTTTACGTCCGGAGATTAGGCCCATGCCGCCGCCGCGCTTATTGATCACGGCGGTCCGTACGGCTTCTGCGAGATCACTTGCCCCTTTGGATTCACCGCCGGAATTAATCAAACCGCAACGCCCCATGTAGCAGTTGGCCACCTGATAGCGCACCAGATCGATGGGGTTCTCGCCCATGAGCTTCTCGTAGACGATCTTGCTGGTCTTCCCGTATGAGCTGCCGAATGCTTTTTCCACTGCAGTGTAACCACCGCTGCGCTCAGGAAGTTTCTGCTTAATGATGTCTGCCTGAATAGTAACTCCGAGATGGTTAGCCTGTGCGGTTAGATCGGAGGAGGCGTGCATGTCCCCTTCTGGGGTTTTGAATTTCGGATTGCGCAGGTAGCACCAGAGAATACAGGCCATCCCGAGTTCATGAGCGTAGGCAAAAGCTTCGCTAATTTCGGTTATTTGTCTCGCGGATTCGTCTGATCCAAAATAAATGGTTGCACCCACTGCGACCGCGCCCAGGTCGCGCGCTTCTTTCACAGTGCCAAACGAGATCTGATCAAACTTGTTCGGAAGCGTGAGCAGCTCGTTATGATTGATTTTTACTACAAAGGGAATCTTGTGGGCGTAACGACGGGCAACGGTGCCGAGGACACCAAACGTGGAGGCCACCGCGTTGCAGCCGCCTTCAATGGCCAGCTTCACGATGTTATCGGGATCAAAATACTGCGGGTTGGGTGCAAAGGAGGCGCCGGCGGAATGTTCAATGCCCTGATCGACAGGCAAAATCGAAAGGTATCCGGTCCCAGCCAGCCGGCCATTGTCGAAGAGGGACTGCAGTGAGCGCAATACAGCAGGCGAACGATCCGAGTGTGTCCAGACGCGATCGATGAAATCTGGACCGGGCAGATTAAGTTGGTCTTTTGTGATCGTTTTCGAGGTATGTTCGAGCAGTGTGCGGGCGTTCTCGCCCAGCAGCTCTTCAATGCGATCGAGTGGCGTAGTTGCCCGTTTCAGTTCGGTGGCCATTATGTAAGTCCTCCTGGTAAATGAGCGACATTAGGATTGTTTAAGGATAGCAAGGCCGGGATTATAACATAGCGACTCAGCGCCTCCAGCAGCCTCTATGGTTCGAATTCCGCTGCAAACAGCCTTGAATGAACTGTTTCCCAACGCGCCAGGCACACCGCTTCGGGGTTCCTGCGGCAACCTGTGCACCCTAGGGCTTACTTTTCGCTAAGAGACAATTCAGACGTCGCACATCGTCGGCGTTGCCCTTCGCATTGCCTCTCATTAGATACGCCACCTAATCCGCCAGAGTCTTCGACGAGTTGCTGAAAAGGCCATTAATATGACAAAAACCCTCTTTGTTCTGTGCCTCTGCCTGGCATTTCTGTGCTCGGCAGCTTTGACACCCAGTCTGGCTCTGACGAGCGATAACTGGAGGCCCATCGGCACGGCGGACCTGGACTTAAAGGTCCCTATCGTCGAAAAGGACGCGGACGCTGAAGCGCTCTTCTGGGAAGTGCGGCTCAATGACGATCCGCAGGGTGATCTTATCTTCAACCACTACGTTCGCATAAAGGTTTTTACTGATCGAGGCAGGGAATCCCAAAGCAAGATAGATATTGCTTTTGGCAAGTTCTCGGGACGGGAAATCAAGATCAGCGACATTGCGGCTCGGACAATTAAACCCGATGGATCTATCGTCGAGTTGAAGAGTGAGGACGTTTTTGAGCGGACAATCGTCAAGACGAGTGGTCTGAAGGTGAAAGTCAAGTCGTTTGCCATGCCTGCTCTTGAAGCCGGATGCATAATCGAATACCGCTGGCGGGAAGTGCGCGTAAACCAATCTGCAAACTATGTCAGGCTGGAGTTCCAGAGGGATATTCCCGTGCACCGTATTACGTACTTCGTCAAACCTTATCCGTTCCCGGGCATGGCAATGAGCTCGATAACCATGCACGGAAGCGCCACGACATTCACGAAGGCCAAGGAAGGCTTTTATAGCACTACCATGGTGAATGTTCCGGCGATACACGAGGAATCACGTATGCCTCCGGAAGACCAGGTAAAGGCATGGATGCTTCTCTACTACACCATGTACGAGAAGATTGATCCCGAGAAGTATTGGTTTGACTTAGGTAAACGCGTTTACCAGAACACGAAGTCTCTCTTGAAGGTCAACGATGATGTGCGACAAGCGGCCGCTAGCCTAACGGAAGGGGCAAAGACTGATGACGAAAAGTTGGAGCGGCTGTTTAATTTTTGCCGAACAAAGATAAAGAACATCAGCGATGATGCCTCAGGCATGACGGCTGATCAGCGCAACAAACTCAAGGAAAACAAATCCCCAGCGGATACTCTCAAGAGACAGAGCGGGAACGCTGCCGACATTGATCTGCTCTTTGCTGCCCTTGCAACTGCGGCTGGGTACGATGCTCGCATTGTCCTGGCTCCCAACCGGGGTGATCTCTTCTTCGACAAGGCCATTCCCAACTCGTATTTCCTTGACCCTTCCAACATTGCGGTGCGCATCGGCGACCAATGGAAATTCTACAACCCTGGTTTCAACCACGTACCTGTGGGTATGTTGCGTTGGCAGGAAGAAGGGACCCAGGCATTGGTAACAGATCCGAAGCAGCCCGCGTGGACGAACATCCCCTTGTCCCCTCCGGAGAAGTCGCTCATCAAAAGAACTGCCCGATTGAGGTTGAGCGAAGATGGAACGCTTGAGGGTGACGTGGAAATCAATTACAGCGGACACTTCGCTATTGATAAGAAGGAAGAGAGCGACGACGATACCGCTAATCAACGTGAAGAGGCGCTCAAGGACGAGATCAAAGTCAAAATGAGCACTGCGGAGCTTTCCGGTATTCGCATAGAGAATATCAGCGATTCCTCGCGGCCCCTGGTCCATGCCTACCATATCCGAATTCCCGGTTACGCCCAGCGAACCGGAAAGAGGCTTTTCCTTCAGCCGGCGGTTTTTCAACGCGGAGCGGCGCCCCTTTTCTCAGCCAGCGTACGCAAGTATTCAATCTACTTCCACTACCCCTGGTCAGAATCAGATGAAGTGCTCATTGATCTGCCGCCGGGCTACAGCCTGGACAACGCCGATGCGCCTGCCAGCTTCGGCAGCTCTGAAATCAGTGAGTACAAGCCTGCCATTTCTGTCACTACGGACGGCCGCAGCATTATCTATAAGCGACAATTCTTCTTCGGGCGCGGGGGAAACATCCTCTTTCCGGTTACTGCTTACGCGCAGCTCAAGACATATTTTGATCAGCTTCACAAGCAAGACAGCCATGCCATAACCCTGAAGCAGAGTGTGGCAGCCGTTTCTTCCAACTGAGACTCGCCGGAGGACCTCAAGTGATCTTACGTTTGCTTTGTCTATGTTTTGCCATTGCTGTCTCCGCGTTGCCGGTAGCGGCTCTCGGCGATGAGGTGCCGCTTTGGCTACAGCAGGCTGCTGCTCGAAAAGTGCCGGCTTACGATAAGAAGGTTTCAACTGTGGTCTTGGTCGATGAGTCGACAATGACTGTTGGTGAAGACGGACGGGTTATCACGGTTTCATGCTATGCCGTACGTATTCTTAATCAGGACGGTCGCAGGAATGCAGCTGCCTTCGTCGGCTATGAAACCGACAGAGGAAAGGTCCGCGAGTTCCGCGCCTGGTTAGTCCGCCCCGAAGGGTCGACGAAAACCTATGGGAAGGACCACATTATCGATGAGGCGGACATAAACGATGTTTACGAGGAGTCGCGGTCTAAGAAGATTACTGCGCGTGATGACGCAGAACCCGGGTCGGTGTTTGGTTATCAAGTAACGGCCGAGGTGCGCCCATTTTTTAACCAAACAATGTGGTTTTTCCAGGATACCGATCCAGTGTTGTCATCAAAGCTGACCCTCGTGCTGCCGGCCGGCTGGCGCGCCTCGGGTATCACCTTCAATCACACTAAGATTGACCCGGTCGTCAACGGAAGCAGTTACACATGGGAATTACGTGACATTCCGCCAATTGAGCCCGAGCCGGCTAGCCCCAGCATGTTCAGTCTCGTGGCCCGCCTGGCGGTGAACTATTCCCCGACCGAAGGCATACGCGCCCCTGAATCGCGAGCGTTTGATAGTTGGACCGAGGTATCGCGCTGGTACACGGCTTTGAGTGATATCCAGGCAACTCCCAACGACCAGATCGCAGCGAAGGCAAAGGAATTGACCGCTGGAGCTAGAAACGAGCTGGAAATAATCAGGGCTATTGGAAGATTTGTCCAGAACCTTCAGTACATTTCAATCCAGATTGGGGTTGGTCGGTGGCGACCCCACGCTGCTGCGGACGTGCTGGCGAAATCCTATGGAGATTGCAAAGATAAGGCAAACCTTATGCGGTCAATGCTAAAGGTTGTGGGCATTGATGCGTTTCCAGTGCTAATCTTTTCTGGCGATCCAAATTTCGTCGAGGCCACTTGGCCGTCACCTCGGCAGTTTAACCATTGCATTGTTGCCATTCGTCTACGGGAGGAAATAGCGGCAGGGAGCATTCTCAATCATCCGAGTCTTGGTCGACTGCTGATTTTCGACGCTACGGATGACAATACTTCGGTTGGAGATTTACCGGGCCATGAACAAGGGAGTCTGGCGTTGATCGCCGCGGGTGATGGCGGAGGCTTGGCGCGGATGCCCAGCACAGATCCGGAAGCTAACCGAATGGAACGTGAGGCGGAAGTACAACTTTCCGAGGACGGGTCGATTGCGGCCACAGTTCGAGAACGTTCACGCGGCCAGGCAGCAGTAGGAGAGCGTCGTGCTTTCCGTGCCCTCTCCAACGTTCATTACAAGGAGATGATCGAGCGGTGGGTCACTCGCGGTGCTCCTGCGGCAAAGGTAATGAAGATCGAACCGGCAGACGATGTTACTAATGCCCGGTTTGGTTTGGATGTCGATTTCACAGCCAGCCAATACGGCCAGGTCATGCAGAACCGATTGCTGGTTTTCAACCCGGCAATCGTTTCGCGCCGTGAATCGCTCTTGCTGACAGAAGCAAAGCGCGAGCATCCAATCGTGCTTGATTCACAAGCATTTACTGAAGTGGTTCGCGTGAAACTCCCCGCAGGATTTGAGGTGGATGAGATGCCTGACGCAGTCAAGCTCGACGCACCGTTTGGCTCGTATAAAACCAGCTATGAAGTAAAGGACGATGAACTCGTCTTTACCCGTGCCCTGACTCAACGAGCGACAACCATACCCGCCGCCCAGTATCAGGTCATACGCAGTTTCTTTGAACGCATTCGTGCGGCCGAACAGTCGCCGGTAGTGCTGGCCCGAAAATAGTTTCCCTAAGCACATGGCTACAAGACTCAATATCTCAATCGCGATTCTGTTGGTAACGCTAATTCAGGGGATACTGATTTCAATTGCCGGACAATCTCCTGCAAGCGGCTTTGACCGCGACCGGGGACGCATGATACTCAATGTCCTCAAGGGTGACCTCAAGAAGAACTACTATGATCCAAACTTTCACGGCATGGACCTTGACGCCCTTTTCAAAGTGGCGGAGGAAAAGATTAAGCAAGCGTCGTCTCTAGGGCAGATTTTCGGCATCATCGCGCAGACTTTGATTGAACTTGACGATTCTCACACGTTTTTCCTGCCGCCCTCGAGGCCCTTCACCACTGAGTACGGCTGGCAGATGCAGATGATCGGCGACAAAGCCTACGTAGTAGCGGTCAAACCTGGCAGCGACGCGGAAGCTAAGGGGCTGAAGGAGGGTGATGAGATTTACACGATGGATGGGTTTGGGCCAACCCGAGAGAACATGTGGAAGATTCAGTATACCTACAACGCACTACGCCCGAAGTCAGGAATGCACCTTCAGGTAATCAAACCTGGCGGCCAGGAACAAGAATTCGGTGTGATGGCTAAAGTAAGGCAGGGCAAGCGAATCGTTGACCTCACTGGCAACGATATCTTTGACCTGATCAGAGATGAAGAAAACGAGGGCCGGCTGCACCGCCACCGCTATATCGAATTGGGCGACGACTTGTTTATTTGGAAGATGCCCGCCTTTGATCTGGACGACGCAAAAGTAGATGAGATGGTAGGGAAGTTCCGAAAACGCAAGGGGTTAATCCTGGACTTGCGCGGGAACGGGGGCGGATACGAAACAACCCTATTGCGTTTGCTGGCGAATCTCATTGATCACGACGTCAACGTGGGAGATTTGAAGAGGCGCAAAGAAACCAAGCCAATTATCGCAAAAACGCGAGGTAATAGTGTGTTCGCCGGCAAGCTGGTCGTGCTTATCGACAGCCGATCGGGTTCGGCAGCAGAACTTTTCTCGCGTCTCGTGCAACTAGAAAAGCGCGGTATTGTGATCGGAGATCGTTCCGCCGGGGCCGTTATGCGTTCCAAGTCATACGGACACGAACTTGGACATGACACAGTCATATTCTACGGCGTCAGCATCACTGATGCTGACATTGTTATGCGTGATGGCAAGAGCCTCGAGCGAGTCGGTGTCGTTCCCGATGAAATCAAGCTTCCGACGAACTGGGATCTGGCGGCAAAACGCGACCCGGTTCTGGCTTACGCCGCATCGCTGTTGGGCGTAACAATTCCTCCCGAAAAGGCCGGCGCGCTTTTTCCGATTGAGTGGAGAAAGTAGATTCCGTCAGTTGTTTTTGGTCCAGAGGTTTCGAAACGAATCACGTAGCCTCACCGCCACGCTCCCCGCTACAATTGAATATCTCCGAAAGTCGAAAGTGGTTACGATGGCCAGCCCGAGGCCTGCCGAGGTAAGGAAGATCTCGTCAGCGTCGGTGAGAGCAGACAGCTCTTGGACGCCCTCGATTAAGGGAATGAAATGCTTGTTCGCGAGCTCGATCACCGCCGCTCGGGTGACACCCGCCAGGGCACCGGTAGAGAGCGTGGGAGTGTAAACCGTTCCATCTTTCACCCAGAAGATATTTGCCATTGTCGCGGAGACTATTTCACCGCGTTCGTTTAGCATGACTGCCTCGTCAAATTCTCTGGCTTGAGCTTCTTCCCAGGAAAGGACCTGCTCCAGATAGTTCAAGCTCCTGATTCCCTTGAGAGGTGAAAAAGTGTTGTAGCGATAAGGGGAGACCGCCAGGCTCATTCCTGCCTGGCGGAGTTTTTGGGCCTCGCCGGTCATGATCAGCAGGTCTGTCTTTTTGCCGCCAGGAGTTTTGGTCTTCCAGAAGTCGCGTCCGCTACGCGCAAGCAGAATCACACGAGCGCGCCCATCGCGAACACGATTCACTGAGATGAGTTTGGTGAGTGCTTCCCCTACGCCCTGCTCAGAGCATCCGCTGCAATCAACACCCAGACGTCCAGCGTCGTCCAACAGGCGCCGCCAATGTTGCGGCCATAAAAAGGGGGCACCATTGTAGATCGCTACAGTTGTGAAGACACCTCGACCGTAAAGCATCGCCGAAGACACTGGCGCTACGCGGGCCTTGGTGGCCTCGACCATCGTTCGGTTGAGATAGATGACGGGATGCACTGACGCTTGTGAACCGTTTGTCGCAGATCGTGGACAGGATTTACAGAAATGACAAGATAATTCTGCAGGCAGCGGTCAAAGGCTCAATCGGATTCGTGGTGCTTATTCCCGGCCTGCGCCAAAAGCTTCAGCCTGAAGCTTTTTGGAAAGAGAGGTGCGCCAGGCGTTTTCTAGCTGCTCGACGGCGCTGTCGATTACTGTTGCCGCGGCTGTTTTAATGCGAAGGCGATTGCCGCCGACTTTGCCGAGAATTGCAAACGGACAGTTCCTGCGCCGGGCGATATCTTCGATCGCTTTTCGGCCAGACTCCGCAAAACTTATGATGATGCGAGACGGAGATTCGCTGAAGAGTAGATTTGTCGCCGGAAGCGAACCCGTCATCTCAACATCCGCGCCAATTCCAGAACGATTAAGAGACGAGAAACAACTTTCGGCGAGGGCCACCGCAATCCCGCCATCAGAACAGTCATGCGCCGATTGCAGCAGTCCCGCTTCGGCTGCATCGAGGCAGACCTGCTGGACCTTGAGTTCCAGATCGAGATCCAGGCGGGGCACGGTTTCCTCACCTTCTTCAGTCGAAGAGGCGGCGACGCTGCTCGCATATTCGCTAATAGACAAATCGTCAGCCGTTATTCCCAGCAGCGCGATATGGTCTCCCATTTGTTTGAAGCCTTGTTGCACGACGCGCCACACATCTTCCACGAGTCCTATCATGCCAATTACCGGAGTCGGCAGAATCCCACGCCCCTCGGTTTCATTGTAGAAAGAGACGTTGCCCGAAACGACCGGGGTATTGAATACCCTGCATGCTTCGGCCATGCCATCGATGACTTCGGAAAATGACCACATAACTTCAGGTTTTTCAGGAGACGCAAAGTTGAGGCAGTTGGTGACTGCGAGTGGCCGGGCGCCGACGCACACCACGTTGCGTGCTGCTTCGGCCACAATCAGCTTGGCTCCCTCGCGAGGGTTGTGAGCGCAATAGCGTCCGTTCCCATCTAGTGTCATAGCCAGCGCGCGGCGCGTCTCTTTGATTCTAACAACCGCGGCATCCGCCCCCGGCAGTACAGCAGTGTTGGTTCTCACCATGTGGTCGTATTGGCGATAGACCCATTGCTTTGAGGCGATGTTCGGCGTGGCCAGCAACTGCAACAATGCGTCGTTACAACTCTGAGCTTCGGCCTTTGTCCTTTGAACTTTGTCGAAGTCGGTGACTGATTGCTTAAATCCATCGCCCTCGGAGTTTGGCTTAGACATTGGTCTTTGGACCTTGGGCTTTGGACTTGGCGCAGCCATGGGCCGTTGATACTTCGGCGCTTCATCCGTGAGAAGTGATACCGGAATATCGGCAACTGTTTCGCCGTTATGAATTACCAGCATTCGCCCGGTATCGCGCACACGACCAATCACGGCGGCATCGAGGTCCCACTTGCCAAAGATATCCACAACCTCACGTTCGCGACCGGAGTGGGCCACGATTAGCATTCGTTCCTGGGATTCTGACAAAAGCATCTCGTAAGCGGTCATTCCCTGTTCGCGCTGCGGGACGAGAGACAGGTCGAGTTCGATTCCGGTATTCGCACGAGCGGCCATCTCGCAGGATGAAGACGTCAGACCTGCCGCGCCCATGTCCTGGATACCGGCCACGGCGCCGCTGCGCATCGCTTCAAGGCAAGCCTCCAGCAGCAGCTTTTCGAGGAATGGATCACCGACCTGCACCGTGGGACGTTTTTGCAGCGCCTCTTCATCAAACTCCGCCGAAGCCATCGTCGCTCCGTGAATGCCATCGCGTCCGGTTTTGGCGCCCACATACAACACCGGGTTTCCGACTCCGGCTGCCTTGCCAAAAAAAATCTGGTCACGGCGTACCAGTCCCAGGGCGAAGGCGTTCACCAGGGGATTGAAGGCGTAGGCATCGTCAAACGCCACTTCACCGCCCACCGTGGCCACCCCAAACGCGTTTCCGTAGTGAGCGATGCCAGCAACAACGTTCGCCAACAGCGATCGGTTCCGCCGACCGTGCTGGGCATGGTCCAGGGAACCGAAGCGCAGACTGTTCATGGATGCGAGGGGCCGTGCGCCCATGGTAAAGATGTCTCGCAGAATTCCACCCACGCCAGTAGCGGCGCCCTGGAAAGGCTCGATGAAGGACGGATGATTGTGTGATTCGATCTTGAACGCGACGCACCAACCGTCGCCCACATCGACCACACCGGCATTTTCACCAGGTGGGACGATCACGCGCTCGCCGCTAGTAGGCAGACGACTCAGATGTATGCGCGAAGATTTGTAAGAGCAGTGCTCTGACCACATCACCGAGAAAATCCCCAACTCCACTAGAGTCGGCTCTCGGCTTAAGAGGGTTTGGATACGTTGGAACTCGTCCTGTGTGAGGTTGTGAGCTGCGATTACATCCGGAGGGATCATAAGACATTGCCGATTAAAGAGGCTCGGCATCTACAGCCAATCGGCAATTGGCAATCGGCAATTATTGGCTCATCACTACATTGCTACCTACTACCTTTTCGATTGCCGACCGCAACTCCAGCGGCTTAATGCGACCGAAATGTTTGAAGACCACTTTGCCTTCGGCATCGTAAAGAAACGTCGCCGGTAGCGCGCCGCTCCACTTGGGATCCACAGTACTTATGATCTGATCCGGGTCAGGCACATTCAGTAAATAGGCGGGCATGCTCGCGCGCATCTGGCGCAGAAACTTCGGCACCGCGGTTTTTATATCGGCCAAATCGTCGAGGGACACGGAGATCATGTCGAGGCCCCGCGGCCGAAACTGCTGATCAAGTTTCACCAGGTCGGGGAACTCTTCACGACAGGGATCACACCAGGTTGCCCAGAAGTTAACCAGTAGCGGCCGCGCCGCCGACTCGCGCTTCAATATAGCGTAGAGCGAAGCCGCATCGATCTCCCGCACCACTACAGACGGTTTCGCAGCGCGGTTCTTTCGCTTATGAGATTGAGCCGGCGCTGCGAAATTGGTGAGCAGGATAATGCTCAGGCTGATAGCGACAAGAACAAATGGACGGGCCAAAGTCATTATGTTAGGCGCGTTTGATGGTGCAACCGAAGGCATTGGCAGTTGTCTTTGCCACAGGTTTGCCAACCAGCGTTGCTTCAATCGCATCCCGCAACTCGCTCGATTTGACCTGGGCGGCATCTTTCGCGTTGTCAATGCGTCCGCGATACATCAACTTATTGTTCGCATCGAGGAAATAGACCTCAGGGGTGACGGTGGCGCCAAGTCGATCGGCAACCTTATTAGCCGGATCTTTCAGAACGGCAAAGGTCAACTTGTTCTCAGCAGCATGGGCTTTCACCGCGGCAGCGGATTCGGCGACGTTCGAATTAATGCCGATCACGTTAACGCCGCGCGCTCTATAATCCTGAGCCAACTTTTCCATACGTTCGTTATAGGCGTTGGAAACAGGGCACTTTGTGGCTACGAAGATCAGCACCGACCCGTTTTTTCCTTGGAGTGAATTCAGTGAGTGCTCCTTGCCGTCTGCATCGAGCAACGTGAAATCTTCGAGTGTGGCACCGATCGCCGGGGGAGCCGGCACCTCGCCTTCAGTCGATCTTGCGATTCCTGCGACGACCGCACCGGAAATGACGACAATCGTGGCGATGAGAAATGTAATGGCATTCTTCTTCATGTAGGGAACTCCTTTTAAGAACAGCTGGAAACTTAGATTCAAGATTAGCAGTCAGCAACAAGGCGTGGCAAGTTGGCAGAATGAGCGGGAGGGAGTGAGCCTGAGTGTCGCCCATCATCCTGAACGGATATAAGGTATAGCCGGGGGCGAGCGTTGCGCGACCCCACGGATGCGCGAAGAAACACCCCTGAGCCTGAAGGGGTCACATTCACAATCACTTTTTGACCCTTTCAGGGTCAGGAACCTTCTTCTCCGATCTTCCGTGGGCGTGTCGCGCAGGGCTGCCCACGGCTATTGACTCAAATCCTTTCAGGATTCGAAAACATATGTTGAACTAACCTCGAGCTCACACTAATGACCCGCTACTCCTCGCTACAAAGGGTGACAAAACCACAAAAGAAGGCGATCCTTAACGAGGACTATTACAGTTGGCCTCGATCGTCCAGGTGACATCAATCGCTGCACGGTCGACCTACCCATCAATGTCAGCATGATGCGCTACACGGAGCAACGACCTTCGCCGGTATTGGCCCGGCAATTGGAATGTCTCTGGTTTCTGTCATCTGCAAACTCGTCTCCGGCAACAGGCTTCTCTGAACGGGTCTTCCCTGACGGATGTATCGAATGGATTTTTCACCTCGGAGCACCTTTCCAACTCTCGACCAATACAGGCGAATGGAAACGCCAGCCCCGCAGTTTTGTTGTCGGCGAGCTCACGAGGTTTCTCCTGCTGCAACCAACCGGAGATGTGGCAGTGATGGGCGTGCGCTTTCGTCCGGCCGGTGCGTACCGTTTCCTGCCTTTCCCGCTCTCCGAGGTTACGGACAGCATGGTTTCGACCGGCGACGTGTGGGGTCATCAAGGAACCTACCTCGAGGAAGCTGTGCTCGAAGCACGCAATAACCTGCAGCGCCAACACCTGGTGGAAGAGTTTCTCCTGCAACAATTGACTACCACCGCTCCGCGCCCACGGTTTGAAGCGGCCGTGAATGAGATCATTCGTACGCGCGGCATTAGCCGTGTATACGAAGTGGCGAAGTGGGTTGGCAGGAGTTCGCGCCAACTTGAGCGCGACTTTTGCGTCAGCATTGGTCTCTCGCCGAAATCATTCTCGCGCATCATGCGATTTCAAAACCTACTGCGACTCGTGGGCGAAGGAGAGCTGCGCGAATGGGCCAATCTCGCGGTGGAAGGAGGCTATGCCGATCAACCGCATATGGTCCGCGAATTTCGTGAGTTTTCCGGACATACGCCGTCTGAACAGCTATCTATCGATACGGGCGCGCTCGCGGGTCATTTTGGGTCTCCGCAACGGCTCGCCGCCCTGCTCGGACCCTAGTGATCCGGCAGATGCTACGGATCCCGTCAGCACGGAGAGAGGCAGCGACCGGTCTCAGCAGGGACCATACAACCCGGTCGCATCGCGTTCTGACAGAGATGTCGCCTTTCTTCAAGGCGAGTCTCAACAAAATCTGTAAGCTGCCTCCGGAGGATCGATCTCATGCACACCTCAAGAATAGTAACGCCAATCGTAATCATGGCGCTGGTTGGCTTCAGCTTAGGCGTGGGCGCCAGAGCCACGGATCTGTCGGGCCTAGCCTGGATGGCCGGAGAGTGGAGCGGAGTTCAAGGTGGGGTGGAGATGGAGGAATTCTGGCAGAAGCCGAAAGGTAACTTCATGCTGGGGCTTCATCGCGACGTCGCCGGGGGCCGGACCGTGTCTTTTGAGTTTATGAGGATCGAGGCGACACCGGAGGCGATCACTTACTGGGCCAGTCCCGGCGGGCGTCCGGCAACACCCTTCCGCCTTATTGAACAGAAAGAGAAACGTGTGGTTTTCGAAAACGCGAAGCACGACTTTCCACAGCGCGTTATTTACTGGCTCAGCGATGACGGCTCGCTCCACGCGAAGATCGAAGGCACTATGAATGGTAAGCCCGCTGCCGAGGAATGGACCTGGCGAAGGGCGGGCGCGGGAAAATGAACTGCTAGAGGAAATGGGTAAAAGGGGAAAAGGGAAAGGGTCGTCAGTCGGTTTTTTCCCTTTACCCCTTCCGCTTTTCCCCATTCTTTTTAAGTTGAAGGATGTCCAAGCTTGAGGCGGGGCAAGCCACCCTTCCCAACCTGAGAGACTGTTCGCTTGAATGTTTACTTTTGAACGCGTTCCATGTTGTTGCACCTGGATAGCAATCAAGAGTTGGGCTGTGATAAGAATCTGTGATAAGAATCAGCTTCAGCTAAGGAGGGATTTGTTATGAAGTGCTTTCATCTGTTTCTCGTCGCGATGATCTCAGTGCTCTGTTTTTCACCGACGCGAGCACAGGAGATGCACCCACACACTCACACGCACGCTCCAGCCGAAAAGCTCGGGCAGGTTAACTTCCCGGTCTCCTGTAATGCCTCTGCCCAGAAGCAATTCAATCGCGCTACAGCGCTACTCCACTCTTTTTGGTACGAGGAAGCGGAAAAAGCTTTTGCCGCAGTTGCTAAGGACGACCCCAAGTGTGTCATGGCCCACTGGGGCGTGGCTATGAGCCTTTATCACCCCGTCTGGGCGCCTTCGACGCCTGCGGAGTTGAAGAAAGGCTGGGCCGCCGTTGAAAAAGCAAAGTCAGTCGATGCAGAGTCCGATCGTGAAAGAGATTACATTGCAGCGATAGAAGCCTTCTATAAGGATTCCGATCGTCTCGATCACCGCACCCGCGCCCTTGCTTACGAGAAGGCGATGGAGCGGGTTTACTTGAGATACCCGAAGGACCGCGAGGCGGCTATTCTTTATGCCCTCGCCCTGCTGGGGACCGGCCCTATCACAGACAAGTCTTTCGCAAACCAAAAAAAGGCGGCTGGCATTCTGAATCGGGTTTTGCCTCAGGAGCCCAGGCACCCCGGCGTGGCTCACTACCTGATTCACAGTTTCGACTATCCGCAGCTCGCGTATCTGGCACTGCCGGCCGCGCGCAGTTATGCCAGAATTGCCCCTTCGTCTCCGCACGCGCTGCACATGCCTTCTCACATTTTCACGCGTCTTGGCCTGTGGCAGGAATCGATTAACTCGAACCTCGCTTCGGCGGCGACGGCGAAAAATCATGTGGCTAAAACCCACCCCGGCGCAGCTTCATTTGATCAGCTTCATGCCCTTGATTATCTTGTTTATGCCTATTTGCAAGGCGGAGAGGATGAGAAGGCGCGGCAAATCCTCGCGCAGGCGAACGACGTCGAGAAAGTCGATGCCGAGGTTATAGCGGCAGCTTATGCCTTTACCGCAATTCCGGCACGCTATGCGCTGGAAAGACGGCGTTGGCCGGAAGCCGCCAAGCTCGAGTTGCGTCCAGCTACTTTTTCCTGGGACCGCTTCCGCTATGCCGAGGCCATAATCTATTTCGCGCGAGCCGTAGGAGCAGCGCGGAGCGGCGATCCGAAAGCTGCTCGCAGAGATGTTGAGAAACTCTCCGCACTTCAGACCGCATTGGCCAACGCCAAAGATACCTACTGGGCCAATCAAGTCGAGATTCAACGACAAGCGGCGGCGGCCTGGCTGGCACACGCCGAAGGAAAGAGCGACGAGGCCCTGACCCTGATGCGTTCAGCTTCCGAGCTTGAAGCTGCCTCAGAAAAACATCCGGTTACGCCAGGTCCGATCATTCCAGCGCGGGAGTTGTTGGGAGACCTGCTCCTGGAACTGAAGCAACCGGAACTGGCGTTGCGCGAGTTTGAGACTTCACTAAGAGATTCACCGAGGCGATTCAATGGACTTTACGGCGCCGCGCTCGCCTCACAACTCTCCGGGAATAGGAAGAAAGCCGGTGCTTACTACCGCAAGATTGTAGCGCTCATGGCCCACGCCGACAGTGCTCGGCCTGAGTTTCGCAAAGCTAAAGAATTCTTGGCGCTGAAGTAGTTCGCCCCAACGCATCACAAAATGAAATGTAAAAGGAGGAGTCGCGCCCTCAAAGCGGGCGGGCTAATTGTCGCTCCGATGCGCAAGCGTGCAATGACCCCCCAACCTCTAAATTCATCCTTTGCCGAAGACATCCGACGAAGCTTTTCCAGGCAGGCGATCATGCAACTGATCGGCGCTGAGCTTGGCCGCATCGGGCCAGGGATAGTTGAAATCGCGCTCCCGTATCGAACTGAATTAACTCAACAGAATGGTTATATGCACGCGGGTGTAGTCACCACGATCGCTGACTCGGCGTGTGGATATGCCGCTTATAGTCTGATGCCCGCCGACTCGGAAGTCTTAAGTGTTGAGTTCAAAGTTAATCTCTTGCGACCTGCAAAAGGCGACAGGTTTCTCGCGCATGCGGAGGTTATTAAACCCGGCAAGACTCTCACGGTAGTGAAGGCAGACGTGTTCGGCGTATCGGGTGAAGCGGGGAACCAGATTCTCGTGGCTTCAATGTTGGCAACGATGTTCTGCGTCAGAAACGCCGCGGCGAAGGACTCCTAAAACCTCTCGACTGTACTACAATGTAAGAGTTTCAGCGCGATCCACTAATTCACACAAAATGAGCACTAATAATGCTGTTCGTGCTGGTTAGTGTGGTTTCGGGATCGACTGCTGCGCTTTGGGATGCATCAGCGGAGAGGGTATTATTGGCACGATGGAACGTTTGCTCAAAGATTCTTATGGCAGGGCAATACGCGATTTGCGCGTGTCAATAACTGACCGCTGTAACTTTCGCTGTTTCTACTGCCTGCCCCACGGCGAGCCCCCGATTGCCCCGAAAGAGCAGATGCTCTCCTACGAAGAGATTGAGCACGTTTGCGAGATCTTTGTCAGCCTCGGCATCCAGAAGCTGCGCCTTACGGGCGGCGAGCCAATGCTGCGCCGCGACATCGAAACGATTATCGGGAAACTCGCCGCCTTGAAACCAAAAGGACTACTTGATCTCGCGCTAACGACTAACGGCTACTTCCTGCCTGATCGTGCGCAAGCTTTAAAAGATGCCGGTTTGGATCGCATCACTATTAGTGTGGACAGTTTAAAACGCGAGGTATTTAAGGAGATGACTGGGGTCGACGTTTTGGACCGCGTACTGTCCGGTATCGAAGCGGCGAAACGTGTCGGGCTCCAGCCAATAAAGATCAATGCCGTGATTGTGCGCGGGCATAACGAAGACGAAGTGGCAGACTTTGCCGCGTTTGCGCGCGAGCATGAAGTGAAGATGCGTTTCATCGAATTCATGCCGCTTGATTCCGGTCACGACTGGTCGCGCAAAATGGTGGTCTCTGGCCGCGAGATTCGTGAAAGGATTAGCGAACGTTTTCCCTTAATTCCCATCGATGTTGCGCGTGGTTCAGAAACGTCTTCGCGTTACCGTTTTGCCGACGGCGCAGCCGGCGAAATTGGCATCATCGCACCAGTTACCGAACCTTTCTGCGGCGCCTGCTCCCGCATTAGGCTGACGGCTGATGGGCAGATCCGCACATGCCTCTTTTCAACCGTGGAGCACAGCCTGCGCGACGTGGTCCGCACAGTCGCTTCCAGGTCAGAGGTCATTGAGTACATCGAAAGTGTGGTGATGAAGAAAGAGCCTCGTCATTACATCAACGATCCGACTTTCGTCACGCCCTCACGCACCATGAGTTTTATCGGGGGTTAGCTCCCGAAGCAATTCTTATTAAATTCACTTCATTGAGTATGAGATGACACTAACCCGGTCGCTACTACTCCTCGGTTCCGTAGTCGAGTGGCGGACCTAACCTGGGTCAATTCTAGTTTGCAACCGAAGTGGAAGGGTTCTAGAATCTCCCTGGACAGATTGAAAACTAGATAGCTTTCGGGGGAGCTGCAGCAGCGGCTGAGAGTCACTTCGAGTGAGACCCCTTGAACCTGATACGGTTAGCACCGTCGAAGGGA
>JBGTLM010000042.1:0-5718 GCA_041744135.1 Pyrinomonadaceae bacterium | reverse complement strand
TCGGTATCGCCAAACCGCACTTTGATACGTGTAGCGACGGGCATGCTTCGTTAATCGTAAATCGCGAATCGTAAACGTGAATCAAGGTCAAGCGAGACTCAATCTAAGATTGACGATTTGACGTTGACGATTCACGCGTTTTTAAGGTCTTGCGATCGATTTTCCCGCGGTCGTTCTTTGGCATTGAAGAAACAAACTCAACCCAGCGGGGATACTTGTACAGCGCCAGTCTCGATTTGACGAAGTCTTTAATTTCTTCTTCCCGCTTAGTGTCAGCCTCGTAGCCCTGGCGCAGCACGATGAAAGCCTTGGGTTTTACCAAACCGTCCCCAGCATCGTGACCAATTACAGCGCATTCGAGGACTGCCTCGTGCTGGAGCAAACAGTTTTCGATTTCGCTGGGAGCTACGTAGACACCAGAAACCTTCAACATGTCGTCGGTGCGACCGTGATACCAGTAATAACCTGCTTCGTCGACATGGAACTGATCGCCGGTCGTGCACCAATCTCCGGCAAAGCTCTCTTTGGATTTTTCATGGGCGTTCCAGTAACACAAAGCCGCTGAGTCTCCCTTGATCCTAAGCGTCCCCATTTCACCCTTTGGTAACTGGTCACCCTCGGCGTTTACTATTGCGGCCTGGTAACCTTCTACAATACGACCCAGGCTACCCGGCTTAACGTCACCCGGGCGATTTGTTATGTAGATATGAAACATCTCAGCTGAGCCGATTCCATCGTAGATTTCCACTCCAAATGTCTTGAGCCAGCGCTCATAAAGTTCCACGGGCAGAGCCTCTCCCGCAGAATAGCAAAAGCGTAATGACGACAGGTCGTGCGATGTTGCCCCCTCGGCATTGAGCATTCCGTTGATCATCGTTGGCACGGTAGTTAGGATTGTGGGACGATAGCGATCAATGACTTCAAATACCTTCTCCGGAGTGGAGCGTTCCTCGAAGAGAGCCGTTGCCGCGCCCACCGCGAAAGGAAACAGCAGGTTGGTTCCGGTTGCATAACCAAAAAACAGCTTCGGTACCGAGACCGTAAGATCGTCCTCGTTTACGCCCAGGGTGCGTTTCGCATACACCTCGGTATTGAACGGAAGGTCGTGTTGAAGGTGGACCGCGCCTTTCGGATGCCCGGTCGACCCCGACGTAAACAACCAGATGGCGATATCATCGCGGTGAGTATCCGCCGGTGTGCATTCGTCAGAGCCGGCCTCCACCGTACTGAAAAAAGAGAACCACTGCGCACTGCGGCTGTGAAAGTTAATATCTTCGCTATCCTCGGATGTACCCCCAGCCACGAGCACGGCTCGGAGGTAGCGCGCGCCTTCCGCAGCTTCGGCGAAGGTCTTCAACAGCGAGTAATGGATGACGGCGACACGAGCGCGCGTGTATTCGAGGTAATACCTGTAGTCAGTCGCAGGCAGCAGCGGGTTGACCATCGTGATCACGGCCCCGATGCGGGCAGCGCCAAACCAAGTCCAGACAAACTGAGGACAGTCAGGCAGGACAATCAGGATTCGCTCTTCAATGTCGAGTCCCAGATCGCGAAGGGTGTTGCCCACGCGATTGGACATGCGAGCAACGTCGCCGTAGGTGAAGGATTGATCCTGAAAATAAAGACAGGTTTTGTTCTCACGTCCTTCCTCCAGATTGTGATAGAGGAAGTAATCGGCAATATTGAACCTCTCCGGAAACTCTATGCTCATCGCAGACAATAAGATTCTTACCACCACCCCAAGCGGGCTGCCCACGTGGGGACCCGATCTCGATTCCTTATCAATCAGCCCTCGGGACCGAGTTCGCCTTCACGTAAGCAATCAACCGCGCTCGGTCGTCTTCTTCGGAAGAAGTGAACCGCACAGCAAATCCGATTTCGTAGGCTTCATCAACGACCTCAGACCAAAAGTAGAGTGCCTCCTGACCGGGTAATTCAATCTCAAGCCGGATCAGCTCTTTGGGTTCCACCTTGCCGCCGGTAAGGACGAAGCAACCGGTCTCACTGAGGCTGGTGACGGTAGCTGTTTGCTGGGTGAGCACTCCTTCCCAGCGTACGGGAACACTTATATTGATCCGGGGGGCGGATCGGCGCTCGTTTTTCATAAGGTTATTTCGCTCAAGATTTTTTCTCCGCTATCCACGGACAAGAGTAACAGCTTGTCAGTCTTTGGGATGCCTTCAGCGCTCGACATCTCGCCGACGTTCCTATGTGGGTGATGAAAAGGGACAACCTCCAGCTCCATGTTTGACGTCCAGATAGGTACGCGCCTCCCAAAGCTCAGGGAAGAATTTCTGGCTTAGAGTAGTTTGCAAATACCCAATTCCTTCGGAACCGCCAGTGCCTGGCTTTGCGCCTACCATGCGCTCGACCATCTTTATGTGATGTGAGCGCCAGAGCGAAAAAAACTCGTCATGTTCCAGCAGCGCTTCAGCCAGTTGAAACTCTTCGTAGCGCTCCTCGAAGTGGGTAAGAACCTCGAGCACAGCCTGGCCCCGCCTCTCGTATAGCTTTTTCCTTTCTCCTTCGGTTAGAAATTTGTCATCCGCCGGTGCGTCAAGTCCGCGATGTCTTAACACCGCAAATAAGATCTCATTTAAGGACGGGGCCTGATACCGTTTCTGCAGGCGTTCGTAAGCAAACGGATCGTTGCGAAACTCATTCAGGATGCCCTCGAGCTTGAGACCCGAGGCGAATTCAATCTCGCGAAACTGCATTGATTGAAAGCCGCTGGCGGGATTCAATTGTTCGCGGAACCCTAAGAAACTGATGGGAGTCATAGTCTCCAGAATGTGAATCTGGGTAACCAGCAGTTTTTCTATCTCGACTACACGCCGCAGGGTGCGGCCGGCGGAGGGAAGGCGGTCTTTATTCATCATTACCATGGCCGCGTCAAGCTCGTGAAGAATCTGTTTGAACCATAATTCGTAGGCTTGATGGACGGTGATAAAAAGAAGTTCATCGTGGTGTTCCGGACCCGAGAGACACTCTTGCAAACCGATCAGGTCAGGAACTCGAAGGTATTTGTTGTATGAAAGCGGGGCTGCCTTGCCGTAGTCATTAGACATAATGAGCTTTGGTCTCTGTACTTTGATCTTTGAATTCCACCTTTGAGGTTTGGATCAAGTCCAAAACCAAAGGACCAAGATCAGCTTTTCAGAATGCCGCACCGGCCGCTTCGTGCCTGGCGTACGCGCGACTGTCCCTGATCGTCTTCATCTCCCCGATGATTAGTTTCAACTCTTCGTCCGTAGTGTAGAAGTGAGGAGAAATGCGCACACCCGCGCCGGGGCGAAAATCAACAATAAACTCGCGGCTCACCAACTCGCTGGTAATGGCCGCCGCATGCTCGTGCATAACCGTGACGGTGCCCCCCCGCTGTGATGAACTCCTTGGGCTCGTGACGGTGAAGCCTGCTTCCTGGGCCAGGTCGATCAAAAGAGAAGTTTGGCTCACACTCTTGTTGCGAATATTCTCCACGCCTATTTCATTAATAATTTGATAACCCGACTGGGCGGCGTAAAGCGTCGGGATCGCGGGCGAGCCGTGCAGAAAGCGAGCAACACCTGGAGCGTAGCGGAGCTCTTTATCAAAGGCAAAAGGCTCCTCGTGGGCCATCCAACCCGTAGTTTTTGGTTGGAGCTGAGTATGCAAATCGGGACGGACATAAAGGTACCCCGCGCCTGGCCCGCCACAAAGCCACTTGACCGATCCGCCGGTTGCGAAATCTACATTTAGATCTTTGACACTAAACGGAACGGTTCCGGCGGACTGATAAGCATCGAGCACGACCATTGCGCCTACCTCATGGGCCCGCTCGGTAATCGCTCTGGCGTCCTGGAGAAAACCGCTCTTGAATAGAACATGGGAGAAAGGCACGAGGAGAGTCTCCTCGTCGATCGCTGCCAACATGCGCTCGATTGGCACCGTGATACCGTCATCGGATTTCACTGTTTCAATGCGCATACTCCCGTTACGTGCGTGAGCCTCGTAGACATACATCACCGAAGGAAAGTTGAGCTCCGAATAGACAATCTTATTTCTCTTTGGTGTGGGTTCGAAGCAGGAAAGAATCATCGACTGACAAACTGAGACATTCTGATGCATCACTACGGTGCCCGGATCCGCTCCTATAATTCGCGCCACGTCGTTGCCCACCGTCACCGGCATGTTCCACCAGCCCTCGGACCACGCCCGCACCCCGCGTGTCGCCCAGGCTTCAGCATAATCGTGCATCCGATCGTAGGTGGCCCTGGGCATTGCTCCCAGGCTATGCGAGATCAGGTAGACTGTCTCGGCTAGGATAGGAAACTCGCTACGCCATTTGAGCAGGTCGTCAGTCAAAAAGGTATCTCCTGCATTTTTGATTGGAGTAATTTACCACAGAGAAGAATCTTAAGGCAGGTAGCCTCGATTTAGGAGTGCGGTCGCAAGCGAAGAGCGACACCTCTTTGGATGTTCGCGCGAGCAAACGCTCCAACCAAACCCTGCGGGCCCCCGACCAATCATCTAGCACCGCGCAAGAACCGCTCATTCAGCCCGCGATAGCGGGCGACAGCAGATCAAGAATCTGGTTCGCGTTTGATCTTCATCAGCGATGATTCTTTTGTTGACGCCCGCCCGCTTCTCGGGCTAGGAACTCATGTGCGACTGTCCTGGGGCTCACGTCCAGGGTTTATGCTTTCGCCACGCTTCGCGCTCTAAATCCAATTGCACCGCTGGTGACCCCGGACGGCAGGAGCATTTCAAAAGGCCCCTACGGCGCCTGGCTAACGTGCCCACACTCACTTAGTGATAAAGTGATCAAAGAAGATGTGGAAGTTTCCAAATCCTGTCAAACACGCAATTCCTGAAACGCGTTGGCCCAGCAGGGAAGAGGCAGCCCGCTCCCTGCTCTTCCAGCCGATACGAATTGGACGTAGTGACTTAACCAGCCGCACCTGGGTTCCGGCAATGGTGCCCTGGCGTGCGACTGAAGATGGTTTCGTAACCCAGGCAAACATCGATTGGTATCGCAGATTTGCAGCAGGACAGCCGGGAGCGCTCGTCGTTGAGGCCACCGGAGTCCGTGACATCCCCAGTGGACCGCTACTCAGGATCGGCGACGATCGTTTCATCGCGGGGTTGCGGCAGCTGGTGGCAGCGGTTCGCGAGGCGAGCGAAGGCCGGACGCATCTTTTTATTCAGATCATCGATTTTCTCGCGGTCAAGCGTCGACCCGAGCAGGCGAAATATTTCAAACAATTTCTACGTATAACTGGCCGTCACTTACAAACACTTGCTGATATAAGCAACGATCAAAGTTGGCTCGGAAGTAACGAAGCCGAGGTGCGAGCGTTTCTGGCGAGCACTAGCGACGAGGTTCTTGAGCACATCCTTGATGAGCGGGAGTTGGAGTCACTCCGCTTTGGTTATCGAGAGCGCGTCACCGACACCGAGTTAACGCACGTGCGTGAGTTGCCGGAGGTGTTGCCGGAAATCTTCGCCGCAGCCGCAGGGCGCGCCCGTGAAGCAGGATTTGACGGAGTCGAACTCCACTACGCGCATGCTTACACCATGGCCTCGTTTCTGAGTGCCCGAAATACTCGCACAGATGGTTACGGCGGGCAGCGTGAGGACCGCGTTCGTTTGCCGCTCCAGGTGTACCGCGCTGTACGCGAGTGCGTCGGTGATGACTACCTAGTGGGCGTTCGTTTTCTTGGTGACGAAGTGATTGAA
>JBGTLM010000041.1:0-15200 GCA_041744135.1 Pyrinomonadaceae bacterium | reverse complement strand
GAATGGCTTGCAAAGATAGTCATCCGCGCCCAGCTTCAGGCCCAGGACTTTGTCGATTACCTGGCCACGCGCCGTCAGCATCAGAATCGGCGTCGTGATACTTCGTTGCCGCAGATCGCGGCACACATCAAAGCCGTTTTTGCCCGGCAGCAGGACGTCCAGAATGATCACGTCGAAGTTGCCTTCGCGGGCGCGCGCCAAACCCGTCAAGCCATCGGCGGCCGTCTCAACGCGATAGTCTTCCGCGTTGAGCAGGTCCGTCAGGGCCATCGTGATGCCTGGGTCGTCTTCAATCAACAGGATCTTGTTTGCCATCGTCGCTGTAAAACATAACCGGCACGATCCACGAACTTCACGCGAAATAAGTCCGAACGATCACGAACCAGCAAGCTCTTCTTTCGTGTGGCTTCTTCGTGATCGTATCACCATTCCAACGGAAGCCCGCCAAGCCCCACTCAGGGGTACTGGTGCAGTTTGCCCAGCTGAATGGCGAGTGCGGACACATGAGGTCAGTACCACCTCGCGGTAGCGGGTGGGTGCACCATTGCCGACTGCCAGTTGAAGATTGTCGCTACTGATTCGATGAGGTTCATGGCAATCGCCAATCGACAATTCGAAGAACCCACCCGCTACCGCGAGGTGGTGCTGACTTCATGGGACCGTTCGTTGCGTTAAGGGCAAGCACTCAAACTGCACCAAGCCCCACTCAGGAAACCGGCAGATGCAACGTAAACGATGTACCGCCTGGCGCTGACTGCACAGTCGCGCTGCCGCCAAGCGCGCGCAGGTTACGCTCGACGAGACACAGCCCCAGTCCCGCGCCGCTAGTCGTCGCGCCCCTCACACTCTGTCCGCGATAGAAAGGTTCGAAGATATGCGGCAGATCCTTCGGCGCGATTCCGGGCCCGCGGTCAGCAACAGTGATTCGCACTTCCCGGCCCTTCGTGCCTTGCGCGGCACACGCGCGTACACTCAACCACTTGCCTCGCGCTGCGTACTTCAGCGCATTCTCAAACAAATTCTTCAGGGCACTTTCCAACGCGGGACCATCAGTGCGCACCAGAGGCAGATCTTCTGCAAAGTGCTGCTCGATTTGCCAGCCAGCTTCTGCGAAAGGCACCGCGAACTCGGCCAAAGAGCGTTCGGCTATATCAGTCACGTTGGTCGGTTGCGGGTCATAAACTCGACGACCCGATTGAATACCCGCAAAGCTAAGCATTCGCTCGACCATATTGATCAGCCGGCGCGCTTCTCGCTGAATCACGTCACCGTATTGTTGCACCCGACTCGGGTCCTGGATCGTGCCCTGCGATAAATTGTAGCTCGTCGATTGAATGACGGTCAGCGGCGTGCGCAATTCGTGAGAGACGCCCGCCACGAATTCCATCTGCTGTTGCGCCAAACGGCGCGCGCGCACTGTGGCCAACATTAACATCACTGAGCTGCCGGCCAACAGCACGAGCATTATGAAACTGAAGAGGAGGGTGTGTAGTCGTGCATTTTCGACCAGCGCTTCAAGCGAACCGGCTTTGTTTTTCACCACCAGCAGCCACGCCCGGTCGTCGGCGCCTCCCCGATTGCCGCGGATCTCAGCGAGCGACACACCTTGCGGGCCAGACACAAACGGTTGCGGTCCCGGTCGGAGCGGCGGTGGCCCTTGACGACCCTGTTGCACGTTTGCGTCGAGCAAGACAATGCCGGCGTCAACCTGTGAGAATGATCCTATCGTCAGCGTTGGATCCGAACCATAGATCATACTCAATGGGTAGCTGGCAACGACCGCCACCTGTGAACGGGCACCGGTACCGTAATGCCGCGCCACTAGTTCGGGGAGCAGATACTGACGGAGATAGTCATTATCGACTGCAAGAAAACACCAGCCCCTCAGTTCGGGCATATGAAGCGATCCCTGCGGGGGCGCGGGCCTGAGCGATTGCAGCCAGTCGCGCGGCTCCAGCGGCTGGGGTGATGGCGGCGATTCAGTCATCGCGGCGCCGGGCCGTTGCCACTCTGGGGTGGGCGGAGCACCAGTGACGAGTGGAAATATCAACACCGGTCTACCTTGAAGAAACTCAAACGCAACTCCATTCGGGAAAAGCGGAGGCTGCCCGCCGGGCAAACGCAGACGTTCCTCCAGGACCCGGCGATAAACGACAACCTCGGTGGGCCAGTCTTCAGTCTTGAACTGGTTGTCGCCCGTCTGCAGCCGTCTGAAGACGACTCCGTTGTCGCTTTGCGTGCCGACGCTGATAGAGGCTAGGAGTTGCGGGCGGTCAGAAGTGCTGTGCCATCGTCTGGCAATCTCGATCATGTATGGCTCGAACGCGGCATCCTTTCTTTCGTCCGGCGGGGGACGGAAGAAAGGCAGCGGTCGCAGCAGGGTATCCCGGAAATCGCCGCTGAAGTTCCGTAGCGTCCCCTCCACGACTCCACGGCCTTGTCGCCGATGGGCGTCGCTCGCCAGATTGATCCAGCGATACTGGAGCACGCCGGCGAGCACCGCAAGCAGCAACACCGCCACGCAACCCGGCACCAGCCAATTTGCCCTTACACGATCGAACATTGCTCGCATTGTAGCCTTCAAATTTGGTCACCGGCATCGACTGGGACCAAGACTTTACCTCGTCTTTACAAAAACGGCGGTCACTTTACGAACACTTTACATCTCCACGCCCACGTTTCGCTTAGCATAGCCGTCGATCGTTGCAGTTCCACAAATCAAGAGGAGAACCAAATGAGAAAACTAGCAATTCTAATCATCATGGTGGCGACAGCGGCCGTCGCGTTGCCGCAGGAACCGCCGAAAACCGCCAGCGCGCAGTCTGACGCGAAAAAGGTTTTCGCGAAACTTAAGACCCTGGCAGGTTCCTGGCAAGGAAGTATTGGCGATCTGTCCACGCAGCTGACAATTCGCGTAACTTCCGCGGGTAGCGCGATCGTGCACGATGCCTTTATGGCCTCGACTAACAAGATCACGATGATTTATTTGGAGGGTGACCGTCTGCTCATGACCCATTACGGTGGCGAGGGAAATCGTCCGCGCTTTGAAGGTAAGTTATCGCCGGATGGTAAGAGCGTAGAGTTCGACTTCCTCGATGTAGCGGGGGGCACGCAGAGAAGAGTCTTGAAGCGCATGGTGTTCACCATTATTGATGAGAACCATCATACCGTAGAGGTGACCTACATTCTGCCAAACGGTAAGCCGGTTCAGCCGCGCGGCGAATTTCAACGGACAAAATGACTGGGCCGACATCACTGTAAGGTGAGGGGCGGACTGACGCCACCGCTGTTGCAATCCCGCCAACGCCACCGTTCTTTACCTGAAAGCGCAACGATCGTCGATTCTCTATATACGATTCACGATTCACTGGAGTACCAATGACATCACGCATCACCCCGTCTTCTCCACGTTTCCTCGCTCGCATGACAGGTCTGTTTTTTCTGTTCACAATCCTGGCAGGAATATTCGCTCAGGGCTTCGTCAGCGAAAGACTTATCGACTTCAGGGACGCCGCGGCTACGGCGACCAACATCCTGACGCACAAAGGCCTGTTTCAGTTGGGCTTCACCGTCTATCTCATCGAGATGGCGTGCCAGGTCGCGACCGCAGTGCTCTTCTATCAATTGCTGAAGCCGGTAAACAGGACTGTCGCCTTGCTGGCGCTCTTCCTGGAAGTCACCGGCTGCATCATCAAGACCTTCGCCCGGGTTTTCTATATCGCTCCGTTGTTCGTGCTGGGACGCCCGGCGGCTTTGGCAGGATTCAGCACGGAACAATTGCAATCCGTAGCGTTCATTCTCCTTAAAGTGAATGATCAGGGCGCTGGTGCGGCTTTGGCATTTTTCGGATTCTCAACTCTCCTGGGTGGCTATTTGGTTTTCCGCTCAACGTTTCTGCCGCGCTGGCTGGGAGTTTTGTCGTTCGTTGCAGGCTTAGGCTGGCTGACCTTCCTTTACCCGCCGCTGGGATACCGTGCGTTTCCCATCGCCGCACTCTTAGGTCTGTTAGGCTCGGCCGCAACGATCTTCTGGCTACTTGTGTTTGGTGTGAATGAAGAGAGATGGATCAAACAGGCAGGGTCGGCTTAAGCCTTAGATTCTGTGATGAGGTTAAATTCATGAAGAGACTAAATTGGCGGATCTGGGCGGGATTTGTCCTCAGCCTGGTTGCGGGATTGAGCTACCCGTTTTTATTTGTCCGGTGGGCGATAACGCGTGAATTTCCATGGGCTAATCTGGTCCTGTTTGCGATCGCGCTGGTGCTTTTGTTTCTCGGCCTGCGCCGTGCCTTCAAACCTGATAAGAGAATCCCCTCAAAAATCTTCAGCTTTTTGGCGGCAGCGTTTGGGGTATTACTTCTCGCGGGGTTTCTTTTTTTGATCTACGTCATGGGCTCGTGGCTGCCTCAATCGGCTGGCGCGCCACAGGTTGGACAGAAGGCGCCCGACTTTACCATCACTGATTCGAACGATAAGCCGGTGACGCTGGCTCAATTGTTGGCCGAGCCAATTAACAACCGGCCGCCAAAAGGCGCGCTGCTAATTTTTTACCGAGGTTATTGGTGAGGGAATTGTCACTTCGAGTTGCGAAGTTTCCAAAACAATCTGAATAGGTTTACCGAGGCCGGAATCCGTGTCGTGGGGATCAGCGTTGATACTCCCGAGAAAACTCGCCAGCACATGCTTCAAGAGGCCGGATACACTTTTACTTTTCTCTCTGATCCGAAACTCGAGACAATTCGCCGCTATGATCTGGTTCATGCCGAAGAGATAGCCAGCGGCAAAGATATTGCGCGGCCGGCTGAGTTCCTGATCGATCCATCCGGCACGGTGCGCTGGCGAATGGTTACTGAGAACTTTTTTGTTATCGCGCGGCCGGAAGAGGTTCTCGAAGCCGCAAAGGCATTACCGTAAAGGTGAGTTTACGAGCGCAAATTTGGCCACGACAATTTCATTGGGCGTAGGCACACCGAGAGTGTTAAGCTTCAACCGCTTTCAGACGTCAGTGTATTAGGCTGCTGATTTGCGCCATGAATACCACCGACATCAGGTCGCCGCATTACCGTAACTGCAATCTCTGCGAAGCGATCTGTGGCATTGAAATCACGCGCAATGGTGGCGAGCGGCTCGACATCCGTGGTGACAAAGACGATCCGTTTAGCCAGGGATTCATCTGTCCAAAAGCAGTAGCCCTACAAGACATTCACTACGACAAAGACCGCCTGAAACATCCAGTCCGACGCACGGCTAATGGTTGGCAGCGCATCGGGTGGGATGAGGCTTTCGATGAAGTCGCGCAGAACCTGAAGCGCGTCCAGGCGCAACACGGACGGCAAGCGGTTGCGACCTATCTTGGAAATCCCTCGGTTCACAGTTACGGAGCGATGCTATTCGCGCCGAGATTCATCCGCAGCCTGCATACGCGGAATAGGTTTTCCGCAACCTCAGTAGACCAACTGGCGCATCACCTCGCCGCGTATTTCATGTTTGGTCATCAGCTCTTTCTGCCTATTCCTGATCTCGATCGCACAAAGTTTCTGCTAACGATCGGCGCGAACCCGGCAGTCTCAAACGGAAGTCTAATGACCGCTCCCGGCATGCCGCGAAGGTTGAAAGACATTCGCGCTCGCGGCGGCAAAATCGCTCTCATCGATCCACGCCGCAATGAAACGGCCGCTTTAGCTGACGAGCATCTGTTCATACGACCAGGGACGGACGCGCTTTTGCTGCTCGCGTTGCTGCACGTTGTTTTTGAAGAAGGGCTCACGCGGTTGGAAACGTTGGCTTCCTTCACCGACGGTGTCGAAACCATAGGCAAGATCGTGAGCGACTTTCCACCTGAACGGGTCGCATGGATCACGGGCATCGAATCAAACCAAATCCGCAAGCTGGCGAGAGAATTCGCCGCATCCGAATCCGCAGTCTGCCACGGCCGAATCGGCGTCAGCACGCAAGAGTTCGGCGGTGTCTGTCAGTGGCTGATAAATGTCCTGAACACTGTCACTGGAAATCTCGACCGCGCGGGCGGGGCCATGTTCACCTTGCCCGCGTTCGATCCCGTTACCGTGCCAGAGTCGCTCGCGCCGCGCGGCAGCTTCGGCCGCTGGCACAGCCGCGTACGCAAGCTGCCTGAGTTCGCCGGGGAATTGCCGGTCGCGGCACTGGCTGAAGAAGTGCTGACGGAAGGCGAAGGACAGATTAAGGCGCTGGTAACACATGCAGGTAACCCCGTGCTTTCAACACCGAATGGTCGCGAGTTGGATCGGGCGCTCACAGGCTTGGACTTCATGGCGTCAATTGATTTCTACATCAATGAGACGACGCGCCACGCGCACATCATCCTGCCGCCGACTGCTCCGCTCGAGCGTGGGAACTACGACGTCGTGTTTCATCTGTTGGGCGTTCGCAACGTAGCCAAGTTTTCACCGCCGTTATTTAGAGCGAATGGCGAGACGCGACACGAGTGGCAAATCTTTCTCGATCTGCAAACGCGCATGGAGCGCAACGGTGCGCTGGGGCGCGCGAAACGCACCATTGGTAAACGTTTCTTCGGGCCCGAAAGACTCCTCGACGTTGGTCTAAGGTTTGGACCTTACGGCGACAAGTTCAATCCGTTTTCGAAGGGGTTGAATCTGCGAAAGCTGAAGAAAGCAGTTCACGGAATCGATCTCGGTCCGTTGCGGCCGTGTCTGCCTGGGCGGCTGCGGACCTCTGACAAGCGCATTCAGTTGGCGCCGGACGTCTTCGTCAAAGATATCGAACGGTTAAAAGTCTGGGAGCGCGCCTGGGAGCGCGGGCACCCTGCGGGCAGTACAAACAGCCATCTGCTTCTAATTGGCCGCCGCACACTTCGCAGCAACAATTCCTGGATGCACAACAGCGAGCGACTCGTGAAGGGCAAGCCGCAATGCACGATGCTCATCCATCCGACAGATGCCGCGCATCGCGAATTGAAATCAGGTCAGAACGTAGTCGTGCGATCGAGAGCCGGATCGATAGAAATACCAATCGAAGTATCCGAAGAGATGATGCCCGGCGTCGTCTGTATCCCCCACGGCTGGGGACATGATCGCCAAGGGATTCAAATGGAAGTTGCGCAACGGAACGCCGGAGCGAGTATCAACGACCTCACGGACAATCTGGCAATTGATAGTCTCTGCGGGACAGCGGCTTTCAACGGCACGCCAGTAACTGTTGAGGCGTGTGTAGTTCCCTAACTCGACACAAACGATTCGGTAGTGCCCAAATTTGCATCCTTCTCTGTGTCTTAGTGAGTCCTCCGTGTCTCTGTCGTGAGCATTTACGCGCGGCGTTTTCACCACAGAGATGCAAACCGAAATTAGGGCCCCACAAACAATTCGAAATCCTGGACCGTTCTGACATCGTGGTCGAGAACCGCCCTCGGCACCAATTTTTCGATAATTGCAGATGGGCCAGCATTTGCGCACGAATAGAACAACGGACTCAGAGTCCGTTGTCATGGCACTTAGTTAGAGGGTACCTTTGGCCACCGGGGAGACGTTGTGTTCACAATAGTAGTGTGGGAATTCCTAATCAAAAACAACATCGGATTGCCCCGGCCGCGTGAGACAGGGGACGGCTTGCGGTCGGCGGGCGTGAGAGTCGGCCTGGCGCGTAAAGAGCGCGAATGCTAGTCACCGAAAACCCAGCCTAAACTGACACCTAGCTTAACCCTCACCAGTCGGATAGAATCTCAACCAAATTCAGATCTCGGATTGCGAATTCGAGTCTATAGCCCAGTCCCATGAACTCGACGCTTTCTCCAGGCAGACAACTCGGCCGCTATGGAATCCGCTCCCAACTGGGCGCGGGCGGGATGGGTGTGGTCTATCTCGCCGAGGACACAAAGCTCGGTCGCAAGGTTGCGCTCAAAATCCTATCTCCAGACATGACAGACAACCCGGAAAGCTTGCTGCGCTTTGAACGAGAAGCGCGTGCGGCTTCGGCGCTTACTCATCCGAACATCCTTACGATCTACGAGATCGGCGAGGCAGAGGGCGCGCACTTCATTGCCACCGAGTTTATTGAGGGCGAGTCGTTGCGCCAGCGCATCAAGTGCGGTCCAATGGATCTGCCCGAAGTTTTGGACATCGGCATCCAGATCGCTTCGGCTCTCGCGGCCGCTCATGAAACGGGAATAGTGCATCGCGACATCAAGCCGGAAAATATCATGCTGCGCAAAGATCGCCTCGTGAAAGTTCTGGACTTCGGGCTGGCCAAACTGGTCAAGCAAGAAGCGCCCGAACCGGAAGGGGTTACCAAAGCATTACTCAAGACGAAACCGGGCGTCATAATGGGTACCACGATCTACATGTCACCTGAGCAGGCGCGCGGCCGCGAGGTCGACGAGCGCACCGACATTTGGAGCCTCGGCGTCGTCCTTTATCAGATGGTGACGGGAAACGCGCCGTTTGCTGGCGACACGATGAGTGACGTCATTGCCTCGATACTGAAAACAGACCCGCAGCCACTGGTCCACGAAACTCAGGCTGTGCCACGCGAGCTGGAACATATAGTCAGCAAGGCGCTGCGCAAGAACCGCGAAGATCGCTACCAACACATCAAAGACCTGTTGATTGATCTGAAAGATTGCAAACAAGAGTTGGAGTTTGCGACCAAACTGGAACGCTCCCTCCCGCCGGGGCAGACCGGCAAAAAGGACTTGTTGCAGACGGCCTCTGCTACCGCTATTGAAACCCACAGCGCCACTGACGTCCACACAAGATCGAGCGCTGAGTACCTGGTCAGTGAGATCAAGCGCCACAAGCTCGGTGCTACTGCCATTCTCGTTATTTCGATTGGGTTCCTAGCCGTTGGTTTTCTAGCCTACTCGCGCTATTTCGCCGGCAGCGACAAGCAGGAGCTGGATTCTCTAGCGGTTCTGCCCTTCGCGAACAACACTGGAAACTCGGAGATGGAGTATCTATCAGACGGCCTCAGTGAAAGTCTGATTAACAATCTCTCGCAGTTGCCGCAGCTGAAGGTGATCGCACGAAGTTCTGCTTTCAGATACAAAGGCAAAGACACCAACGCAGAGGAAGTGGCCCGCGCCTTAGGCGTGAAGAGCATCCTGACCGGAAGGGTCTCACGGCATGGCGAGAGCCTGCAAATCAGCGTCGAGTTGATGGATGCCCGGGACAATACGCAGGTGTGGGGCGCGCAGTACAATCGCCGCGGGACTGACTTGCTGGCCGTGCAGCAGGAGATTGCTCAGGAAATCTCGCGCAACCTGAGACTCAAGCTTTCCAGCATTGAGCAGGTCCGCGTCGGCAATCTGCACACTTCAAATGCCGAAGCCTATGAGCTTTACCTCCAAGGCCGCTTCTACTGGAACAAACGCACGGGCGAAGCGCTGAAGAAGAGTGTCGACTATTTCAATCAAGCAATAGCAAAAGACCCGAGTTATGCGCTCGCTTATGTTGGGCTCGCCGACGCTTACGTTGTGATCCCGTACTTTTCCGTGGGCACAGCGCAGGACTCTTACCCGAAGGCCAAAGCGGCCGCCCGGCGGGCGCTGGAGATTGACGATCGGCTCGCTGAGGCGCACACAACCATGGCTGCCGTGCTCATGAATTACGATTGGAATCTGCTGGAATCAAACAGAGAATTTGAACGAGCCATTGAGTTGAATCCGAACTACGCTACCGCTCATCATTGGTATGCGAGAGAAAACCTGACGATTATGGGTCAATTCGACAAAGCCCTGGCAGAGATGAGGCGGGCGCAGGAGCTAGATCCGCTTTCATTGATCATCAACGCGAATTTTGGAAAGGCTTACTTCAACGCGCGCCGTTACGAAGAGGCCATCCAGCAACTCCGTAAGACCGTGGAGATCGACCAGAGCTTTTTCGTCGCTCATCACTATTTGGGCTCGGCGTATGCGATGAAGGGCAATTTTTCAGAGGCGCTCGCTGAGTATCAGAAGGCCAGACAGCTGAATCCGGATGATCCGCACGTGGTGGCCCTACTTGCACGCCTCTATGCCGTCTCGGGCAAGAGAGACGAGGCGCTGCGAACACTTGCACAACTAAAGTCGATGGCCAGGGAGCGATATGTAGCTGACTACAACATGGCCCTGGTGTATGCGGGACTCGGCGAGAAGGAGCACGCGTTCGCACTGCTTGAAAAAAGTTACCGTGAGCATACGGTGGATATGCTCACGCTTTACTATGATCCGCTCATCGACAACCTTCGATCAGATCCGCGCTTCGCCGATCTCCAGCGACGCGTTGGATTGCACTGAGCAACAAACTTCCATATGAAAGTTGACGCACCCGTGGCACGCTGCTCATGGCTATGGGATGCGGGTAGCTTGTGTGGCGACTAACTGCCACTTCCCCTGCCGCTTCACATAAACTCTTGTGTACCTGAACTGGCCGCCGATGTCTTTGCCATTGTCTTGGCCTTTCGCCGTATTCCGCCCAGTTACCACTGCCGTGTCCCCATAAGGGTGAACCTTGATTTCATCGAACATGACAGATTCGTACTTTATGCTTCCAGAGTCATAGGCTGACACCATCTGGGCTTTGGTTCTGACTACTGCGTCGTGATTCGTAAAGACATAGTCGTCGCCTACAAGACGTCCATACGTTTTGGTGTCGTTTTTCGAGATGGCGACACGCAGTTCCTCCTCCATCTGCATCACCGCTTGTTCGACACTGTCGCCCTTTTGATTAGAGGAGTTCAGCTTATTGCCAGTCATTTGACCAAGGGCAAGAGATGACGCCGCAATTGTCAGTGCGGCGACGGCAAGCATTCGTTTCATACGTCCACCTTCCTCCCCTTCAAGGGGATGTCAAAGACTAAAACAGACACGAGAGGCGAGAAGACTCATGCTGTGAAGCCGAATAGCGAGGGAGGGTTACTATGAGGTTTACTGACCCTTTGTCGGGCAGACACTACTCTCAAGCTAGTGGTGAGTCAATGACTGTTCTTGTATGCCAATCTCACCTGAAAATACTAGCTCACAGGCGTTTCCGAGTAAGAAATTATCTGCCACTTACCTCGACGGTTTACCCACACTTCGGTCGCGTACACTGGCCGAAACGGTTTCCCATCAAACGATCCTTTGAGGTCACATGTGTATCGAAGAATTACTACATCCTTCGCGGCCTCTATAATTTTTGCATCGTCTTGTGAGTAGGATTCGATGGTGAGCTTATCAATGGTGGCAATATCCTGTTGAAGATTTGAAGGGCCGGCGAGAGTGTAGGCCACATATTCCTCGGCAGAAAGAGCTTTGATTGCCGCGATGTTTCTAGTCTTGTAGGCCTCCCAAGTCTCTTTGGATCTATCCCTAATCATTTGGTCAAGGGAGTTTCCGCCGGCATTGTTGGACTTTGACTTCGAAGTAGCGCCTGTCTGTGCGATGCTCAGAGTGGCAGCCGCCACGAGTGTGATAACGACAAGGGCGAGGTTCTTTTTCATGGTCTCAATCCTTTCGAGTGTGGAATTCAAGTCTGTACAGATCAATCGTGGCGCCTCAGCTGAGCGCCACTGCCCGCCGTTGACGGCTTTTCCGTTGGGTAGTGGTGTGACGGGCGTTTAACGCTTAGGTTCCAAAACAATCTCCCGCGCCAGGCGGTCGGCCAAAACTTCTCGAATTTCAAGACGGTCGCGGTAACCTTGTCTTTGTTTTTCGTCGTTGCCGATGACCGTTTGCAGTAGCGCATCGGTTTTGTCCAGACTTTGCTCGTAGGTTGCCAGGTCTTTGTATTCCGTTAAAAGCATTAGGTTCCAGTCAGTTGAGCCGTGCGCTTCGGTTTGCAGGACTTTGTAAGAAATAACTTGCCCATCTTTTTTCAACGCTTCCTGCTCGCGCTTCCAATCGCCGGCGACATAGTTTAGATAAGCCGTATCCATTCCCGGCTTCATGCGGATAAATCCGATGCTCCAAACCGAGCCGTTGCGATAAGGGCGATTGACTTGTGCAAATGTGACGACACTTAAAGCGAGCACAAGAGCGACGAGCAAACCTAAAAACTTGCGATTACTCTTCATAGTTCTCTCCTTCTTAATCAAATGAGTGCTGCGGATATGGGTTTTGTCTCGACTGTTGCTGCACTGTTTCAAGTAACAGTCACCCAGGCGTCGATAACTTGCTTAATACTCTTATTGGTAAAGGGGGAATCCGCGGACAAAAGTGTTCATGGCTGGAAAGAATGTTTCAGCGAACCTCGGATTATGGCAGAGACAGAACGATGTGCTACTTTGTTGATCCTTCGTACGACCAACCGAGCGGACGAAGCGACTATGGAATCCCCCAAACCACAAAACATCACCCAACTGCTGGTTGCCTGGAACCAGGGAGATCAGGAGGCGCTGGCGCAACTGACCCCGCTGGTGTACCGGGAACTCCATCGGTTGGCGCACGGCTATCTGGCTGACGAACGGCCCGGGCACGTGCTCCAAACCACGGCGCTGGTCAATGAGGCATTCGTCCGGCTGATAGATTGGCAGCAGGTCGAATGGCAGAGCCGCGCGCATTTTTTCGGCGTCTCAGCGACGCTGATGAGGCATATTCTGGTGCAATTCGCCCGCGAACAGCAGGCGGCGAAACGCGGTGGTAATCGGATCCAGGTTTCGCTCTCCGAAGCGGCCGCCGTCAGTACGCGGCATAATCCCAATCTCATAGCGCTGGATGACGCGCTGACCACGCTGGAAAAACTCAATCCGCGCCAGGCCCGCATCGTCGAGTTGCGTTTTTTTGGCGGACTCAGCCTGGAGGAAGCGGCCGAGGTGGTGCGGGGTTCCGTCAGCACCGTGCGCCGCGACTGGCGCATGGCACGAGCCTGGTTATATCAACAATTGAGTGCAACGGCATGACGCCCGAGCGCTATCAACGCATTGGCCGGTTCTTTGATGAGGCGCTGGACCTCGCTCCCGAACAACGCGCCGCCTGGCTGGCTCAGGCTTGTGGTACAGATACCCGGTTGCGCGCCGAAGTGGAAAACCTGCTCGTTAATCACGCCGAGTCCGAAAAATTTCTCTCCCGTCCGGCAATGGACATTGCCGCCGCGCTACTCGCGCAAAATCAACACGCTTCCCTGCTGGGCCAAAAGATCAATCACTACCAGATTCTTTCGCTGCTCGGCGTGGGGGGAATGGGTGAGGTGTATCTGGCCGAAGATACGCAACTCGGACGGCGTGTAGCGCTGAAAGTCCTGGCCCCGGAGCTGAAAGACAAGAAAGAGCTGTTGCAACGTCTTGAGCAGGAAGCGCGCGCGGCCTCGGCCTTGAATCATCCAAACATCCTGACGATTTATGAAATTGGCGAAGCGAACGAGGTGCGCTTTATCGCCGCCGAGTATGTTGGCGGAGAAACTCTGCGCGAGTGTCTTAGTCGAGAAAGATTCACGGTCTCCGAAACGCTCGAGATTGCGATGCAAATCGTGGCGGCGTTGGAAGCCGCCCACCAGGCCGGCATAGTGCACCGCGACGTCAAACCGGAAAACGTGATCTTGCGCAAAGACGGTTTAGTCAAACTGCTGGATTTCGGCATCGCCAAACTCGCGCAACGTCCGGTGCAGGACCTCGAAGCTGAGGCCCCAACCCGAGCACTCGTCAAAACCAGTCCCGGTATGATTATGGGCACGGTGGGTTACATGTCACCGGAACAGGTGCGCGGGCAAGCAGTCGATGGGCGCGCAGACGAGTGGAGTCTGGGCGTGATGCTCTACGAAATGCTCACCGGCCGTTTGCCTTTTGCGGGCGAAACCGTGAGTGACGCTATCGCCGCAATTCTCAAGACCGAAGCCGAACCTCCGACACATTTCAATTCAGAAATTCCCGTGGAACTCGAACGAATTGTTTTGAAGACTCTCCGGAAAGATACCGACGAACGTTATCAACATATCAAGGATCTACTCTTGGATCTGCGTGACCTGAAACAGGATTTGGATTTCGGAGCAAAGCTGAAACGCACGCCTACTCAAGGTGAATTTGCTCTCCCTAAGTCCGCCGGGCGGATTACTGCAGAGCAGATTTCGTCTTCGGGTCGATTCCCAAACGCATATACGAAATCAACCGCCGAATATTTAGTCGGCGAAATATGGCAGCACAAACTTGGATTCCTCGCCGCCATTGGAGTTTTCCTTATAATCTTCGCCGGTACGGGCTGGTGGTTTTACCATTCCGGTCTTCGACAGCAGAACTCTCAGCAGATTAGTTCGCTGGCTGTGCTGCCTTTTGAAAACGGAAGGGGCGACGCGGAATTGGCCTACCTTTCCGACGGCATGAGCGAAAGCCTGATCAACAAGCTCTCGCAATTGCCGCAACTTAAAGTGATCGCCCGCAATTCAAGCTTCAAATACCGCGGCCCGAACGTTGATCTTTTGGACGTGGCGAATAAGCTCGGGGTCCAGGCTGTCGTTATGGGCAAGGTCATCAAACAGGGCGATCAGCTGGCGGTCCTGGTTGAGCTCGTGGACGCGCGCGACAACAAGCAGCTTTGGGGCGAGCAGTACAATTGGAAACTTTCGGATGCACTGGCGGTTCAAAAGGAGATTGCACAGACGGTTTCAGAACGTCTCAGGCCGAGGCTTTCAGGAGCGCGGGGGGAGCAGCTGGCCAAAAGCGGAACATCCAGTCCACAGGCGTATGAGTTACTGCTGCGGGGAAATTACTTAAACGGGAAGAGCGGTACGGAGCAGCAGATTAAAGCAAACGAGTTTTATCAACAGGCGATCGAAGCTGACCCGAATTACGCGCTTGCATACGCAGAGCTTGCGACAAGTTATAGCGTACTTGCCACCAACGGTCATATCGATCCGAAAGACGGGTTGCGAAAAGCGGAAGCGGCCGCCAGGAAAGCATTGGATTTGGACGAAAAGCTTCCCGAGGGACATCTGGCTCTGGGGTCTATATTTCGCAAGCAGTGGAAATGGGCAGAAGCCGAGCGCGAACTTTCCGAGGCTGTTGATCTGAACCCAAACCTGGGCGCCGCACATAGAGCGCGCTCCCGTCATTTATCAGTGATGGGACAGCACGATGAAGCTGTGGCGGAGGCGAGCCGCGCCCGCGAGCTTGATCCGCTTTCAGTCACGGTTAATGCATACGTCTCTTACGCTTACCTGTTTGCCCGCCGCTTCGATGAAGGTATCGCGGCCGCCCGCAACACCCTGGAGCTGGATCCAACTTCTGATTTTGCGAATTCGATGCTTGGATACAACTACGCCGGCA
>JBGTLM010000040.1:0-20169 GCA_041744135.1 Pyrinomonadaceae bacterium | reverse complement strand
GGAAAGGCGGCGCGGCACTGCTCCACTGGCCAGCAAAGTGCGAACTTCCGATGCAAAGAGCAGCCGGTGTTCATCCTGGTAGTAATACAGCGGCTTGATACCAAAACGATCACGCGCCAGGAATAGTGTACCGCCCTCTTTCCCGGGAGAGTCTCCCTTGCTCACTAGTCGGCGGTCATAAATGGCGATCGCAAACATTCCCTGGAAATGATCAAGGCAGGCCGGCCCCCACTCTTCGTAGGCATGAGCAACGATTTCAGAATCGGAGCGAGTGCTGAGTCTGTGGCCGCGATCCTCGAGTCGCTTTCCCAGCTCACGAAAATTGTAGATTTCGCCATTGAGCACGACTCCCACGGAGCCATCTTCGTTGTAGATCGGTTGGTGCCCGCCCTCCAGGTCGATGATGCTCAAACGACGCATTCCCAGGGAAATGCGTCCGCGGTCGAGATAGCCCTCATCGTCCGGCCCGCGATGCAACATCGTCGGCGTCATCCGCCGCACCAGCCCCGCCGCGTCGGGAGACTCACTCCAATCAATTACTCCACAAATGCCGCACATCTTTAAGAGTTTACGATTTCGGATTTTGGGCTAACGACACTGTCACTGTGTTTTGAAATTCGTCGTGCTGGCCTCCGCACTCGACGTTTTCAATATTTCTTCCAGTCGAATATCAAGTACCAACCTGAACCAAAAGGCCTGTAAAAAATGAAAAACGCTCCCCTGTTTTCCATCAAGGAAACCCAGCAAGATAAAGTATCGATAAAAAAAATAGATGAATGGTCTTACATATAAAGGCAAACGGAAATACAAGCGCTTTAGCCACAGAATTCGCTGGTCGGGAGTTCCAAAAAAAGCCGGGGAAACTTTCCACACGACGCCCTCTCGCCTACGTTGAGCTTCCTCCTGCGCAAAAACTTCTGCATAGCGCAGGTGCTTTTGTAAGTAGAAAATGATGTCGTTCTCTTTCAGATTGTCTTCCATGATTGGCGATGAGAGCTTGCCCACATCACCCTGCACGTAAACTCGAGTGTCGGTTTCATCCGGATCTAACCGCCCCGCCGAACGCCGGAAGAGCTTTAGCATGTACTTCGAACCGTAACCACCGAACCTTAAGGTGTGGCCCCGAAAAACCTGCTCCCGGCGAACATAAAATCCATTCTCGCTAATCCGCAGTTTTGAGAAGAGCACCAGGAGTTCATGTTTTAGGGCCGGTGTCAGCTCCTGGTCCGCTTCCAGGATCAGCACCCACTCATTACGTATAGGTAAATTGTCGAGACCCCATTGGTATATCCAGGGAATTATCTTGGTATGGTTATACGGAAGGTTAACAACTTCGGCATAACGCTTAGAGATCTCTGCCGTTCTATCCTCGCTGTCAGAATCGATGACGAACACCTGGTCAATAAAGTTGTGACTACTGAGCAGACACTTTTCAATGTTAGCTTCTTCATCGCGAGTGGTTACGATTAAAGTTACTGGTATCAATAGGAATTCCTTCAACTCAATGCCTGAGATCTAACCAGTTTCCAGGGACCGAATCCTCAAACAAACATCAAACTAGAGGACGACTACGAATGCTAGGTAGGCAGCGGCTAAGGTATTAAAGGCCGGCAACTGCAGGGGAGCCCTCTCATTACCCACAACTTCCAGATCGAACATTCTATAGTCGTGGGCTCCTAAGATGTCGGTACCACCCGGCGATTGGTGGAATAGCAGGTTGGGCCGATTAGTAGCCGGAAGTTTTTGAGCGCCTCGTAATACTTTGTGCTTCGCCCCCTCCACGTCAATCTTCAAAACGTTCGGCGCTGGAAATCTTTCGAGTAGCCAGTCGAGAGTAACTGCCATCGCCATGATCGTTTCTCGTTCCGCCAGTCTGCGAACTTCCTGCGGTCTCTGCCCGGTGATTCGCACTCCGGCCTCGCGCGGCGATGATAGACTCCACGACATCACTTGATCGCTTACTGCAACGGAAAGCACAACGACTGGCGCGGTTTTCGTATCTTGGGAGCGGGCCGACCGGCGAAGCATTTCACCAGACGCAAGTCCGCCTCGATCTCTAACACCTGGCTATCCGGTCCGCACACACTGGCAGCAGCACAATTCGACAGGCCAACATTGGCGCCTACGTCCCAGACAACGTCGCCGGCTTTGATAAATTCTATTGCCGAATCAACAAGACTGGGTCTGTGCGATCCAAGTCGCGCTTCCAGAACATAAGCGCGACATCCGGAGATGCGTAGATATATTGGCCTCCTACTCTCGCACGCAGCCGCCTCCGCAAGGCAACTTTATGGCTGAGGCGTTCCAGAACCGTTCGAAACATCATTTATCGCAAGCGTGTTGAGAGTGTGCCTAGTGCCCAACTTTCAATCTGACCCAAGCATGCACTAGGCGACATACCGCTGATCGCATTCTACGAGAATTTGCGAGTAAAGTCTGACCAATGCGTCTGCCACTGCCGACCAATTGAATTGCTTTGACAACTCACGTCCAGCCAATCCTCGTCTTATACGCTCCGCTTTATTGTCAAGGGCGTCAGCTAGTGCTTCTTTAATCGCCTCGCCTTCGACGGGCGCGATCCATCCCGCGCACGCAGCCTGGATGTCTGGCGCAAGATTCACGTGAGGACTAATTAAGACTGGAACCCCACATGCCAAAGCCTCCATAACACAGAGGCCAAAGTTTTCTTGATACGACGGCAGCGCCAGCAGGGAAGCCTGGCACAAGGCAGCATTCTTTTTCTTACCGTCCAGCCAGCCGGGAAACACCACCGCGTTGTTAGCGTGATGTGATTCGACCTTTGCTCTCAGTCTGGCGACGTGCTCGCTGGGACCATCACCCGCAATCACCAGACGCCAACTCTCAAATTGCTTCTTCTTGATCAAGAATAAGAAGGCGTCCAGCAAAACCTCTAGTCCCTTCTTTGGATGAAGCCTCGAAAGGACGAGAACGTAAGGATGGCCCTCTACACCAGAAATCTCGCTACTAAGGCTTTGGCTGTCCTTTGAAGGATCCTCAATAAGCGTGTCCACGCCCAAGGGCACGACTGTTCCATGATTCAAGCCAAGTGATGTTTCGGTAGCTTGCTGCTCGGCCCGCGCAGTGTAGTGAACGGCTGCGGCGTCATGAAGCATGCGCTTGCCGGCGAGTTGCCAGAATACTGCTTTCCGCAGTGCTTTCTGGCTCATGCTCCACGGGTCGAGCGAGCCAAGCGGCCGAACAACGTAAGGCACGTTATTTCTTCGGCAGGCTCGCGCTGCCGCAATACAAGCATGATTGAAGACCGCGTGGATGTGGACCAAGTCAAAACTACCAACGTTTTCCTCGAGCCAAATGGCGAACGGTCGCGAGTACTTGAATAAGTTGTCCCAGCGCGCCGGAAAGATGAAGGTGCTGATGCCTTTGTACCTTATTGGTGTTCCGCTCTGCGGTTGCGATCCGCTCAGGTCTGCTTCGGTGGCGGCGATGGCGACTTCAATTCCCTTTTCCTGCAAGGCTCGACACATCGAAATAATCGCGTATGCGGGCCCACCCGATCGTTCGGAGATCGAAGGTATGACGTGCAGCACTCTCAATGGAAACTTTGACAAATAATCCTGGATTGAAATTACGTATTGACGTTAATCTGCCGGTCAGTAAAAAGAGCTGACAGAAGGCGCTCTTGAAAATGCTTCGAGGTGTAATTCCGTTCGTAACGCCCCCGCGCCTGCACAGACCATGCTTGCCACTCCGCTCCGTCCATCAGAAGACGGCATATAGCATCTACCAACTGCTCCCGAACGTCTGGATTTGCTGCCAATCCTGCTTCCGGAGGATTTACAACTTCGCGGCCAGCATCGAGCGTGCTGACAAGACAGGGTCTTCCCAGACGCATCGCCTCAAGATAGACTAGGCCGAAACCTTCGCCACGGCTTGGCATAAGAAGGCAACGACTCTGTTTCAACAATTCCTCTTTGGCCACTTCCGAAACCTGTCCCAAAAACTTCACGCTTCCCTTAAGCTCCAGGTTTGCGACAAGTTGTTCCAGATCAACACGCAAATCGCCTTCTCCGATAATCCAAAGCTCTGCTTCGGAGTGTCTCTGTAGTATTAGAGGCCAGGCTTGAATCACCTCACGGTGACCTTTGTAATTCTCACCTCGTGTTAAACGGCTTATCATCAACGCCACTGGCCGCTGCGACTGGCGCACAATACCCTTCATAGGTTCGCTTATGCCTAAGAGAACGGTTTGGTGCTGTTTATTTACGTAGCGAAGATTAATGTCGACGAAATCCCGCCAGGTGTGATCGCTAATGGTGAGATACAGATCCACTTTATCCAATTGATTTTGAGTCAACCGGTCATGCACTTTCCACGCCTCGATGCCCAGCAACATTGCCACAACTCGAGCATGCGTGAGGCGGAAGAAAGGGAGAAGCTTTAGCAATCCGATATGCCAGACGAAAATAAGATTCTGGTTCCAGCTTCGGGTTAGCGCGGCATAGATTGCCTTTGACTTTAAGTTAACAATCAGCCTATCGGGACTGGTCCAACCGGCGACCACACCGTTGTCGCTGGCATAACTAACCAGCGTTGCCGATGCTCCCACCTGTTTCACCACCGCGTCCCAGGCGATTTCCGCGCTCGTCTGCGCGCCCCCAATTACCTCAGGCCCAAAATAAGGGAAGAGGCCAAGCACTTTTCCTTCGGGTTTCATTTCGGCATCAGTAAGCCCGGGAGTTCAGGACTTTGACAGGTCTGGCAAAGTTTCTTGACCACAAGCCCTGAATCCGAATTATCGGAAACATTACAACCAAGGTAACCACGACCTGTTGGAATATCCCCCCAAGATATTGCGCCATCTGCGATTCGACGGCGAGAAATTGAGGAAGCAGGATGACGCCGATGCCGGTCATTAGCGCGCCGGAGGTTTTTGACAGAAAAGTCTTCTGATAAAAGTCGAAGAAGATGCCGGTCAGAAACATGATGCCCATCACTCCGGCCCAGCCAAAGTTCATGAAGCCTTCAGTCAACAGCCCAGCAGAGACCGACACTCTACCCAGATCGTCTTCAGCAGTGAGGCCGTAGGCGACCTGGTAATACTGATTCGCTTCGCTCATCGAAGGCTTGTCGGGCCATACGAATCTCGGGATCCAGGTGATGGCCATGTATGAATAGAGCCAGCCATACTGGTAAGGAACCACGGATGGGGTCAGTTCAACTACATTAGCGGTTTGGTTGAGAAGTGAAATGCGCGCAACGCTGGGATTAAGCGCTGCACGGAAGGCTTCGCCGCTACCGTCGTTGAGAGCTTCTTTCCATTTATCGAAGGAATTCTGTGCCCAAAATGCAACTCGCTCCACACTGCCTCCCTGCTGTTGTAGTGCCCCAATTTCTCCAGCCTTCCAATAGGTTTTACGAAACTCGTCTTTCCCAACCTGGAAGAACAAAGTGAACAGCACCACGAAAACCAGGGCCCAGCGAGGTACGCGTCGCCACTCCATAAGGTATATGGCGCCGCAAATAACTAAGATTGAAGCAGACACTCCTAACCAGCCCGAAGACAATCCTCCAACCAGTCTCAGGATCAAAAATCCGAGAATTAAAACTTTGTCGAAAACATTGCTCTGTCCGCGAATGAAATTGCGAAAAAGGATCGCAAAGGCGAGGATTGGAATAACAGACACCATGATGATCACTAGCTGCCGGCCGCCTTCGCCGGCCATTTCTGATGGCGTATTGGATAAGCTAAGTAGGCTACCGACGATCAATACTGCGCGAACATAGTTTAATTTGGAATGGGTTAATTCCAGCGACAGCTGGGCCTGCGGCACAATCGACCGCGCAAATCCCGCTCTGATTCCCAACCACAGAGCGCAGACGCCAATCAAAGCCATTAGTAATGCAAGCGTGATGGTGCTTTCTGTCAGTTCACGCCCAAACGGGTCGGAAATCGTTGAGAAGACGTGATCCTCGAGGAAGAGCGGCACTCCAAAATACACCCAGTACATGAACGCTAACATGGCAAACACAGGCAATGCCTCGCGACCGCCACGGCGCCAATTCCTATAGGCTTGCCACGGCAATAGCAACAGAAGAAAGGCAATTACTAACTGCGGCAGCGAAACTTCATTAAGGCGCGCCAGATAAAGCAGTGACGTTACGACGACAGGAACGCCCAATACCAAGAAAAGCGGATATGGTCGTATTCCGGACGACAGCGTCTTCGTTATTGGCCTCATCTCGTTACCATCTCCACTGCCTGGACAGTCCGCTCAACAGCAACACTCACCGTATATTTCTGCGCTTGCTCCCTGGCCCGCTCACCCATCAAACCCATCTGGTTCTTGTTTGCCGCAAACTCGGACAATAAAGCTCCCAGAGTCTTAGTATCTCCCATTGAGAACACCGCGCCAGTCTCACCGGTGATTACCATGTCCGGTCCGCAGCCGACCTTGTCGCTCACGAAACAGGGCAGACCACAAGCCATCGCCTCATTAACGACCAAACCCCACGTCTCGCCTCCATTAGACGGCAATATGAGCGCGTCCGCCGCAACGTAGGCGCCAGCTATTTGCGACTGGTTCAGAAACCCGGCGAAGTTGATCGGAATATTGTTGCTTCTGACGAGATCCTCGCATGCTCCGCGCAACGGACCGTCGCCTACCATTAAGCCGGCAACTTGCGAAGCTGTCTTTCCTGCTTCGCACACAGCCTGCACAAAGTCCAGCGGCCGTTTCTTCTCGATAAACTTTCCGGCAAAAAGAAAAACCACGGCGGAAGCCTCAAGTCCCCACCGTGCCCGAAGAGTTTCGCGGTGCGGCATGAGTCTCTTCGACTCGTTCTCGAAATAATCCGTATCGACCACGTGCGGGACAATGAACACACGCTCCGGAGCGGCGCCGTAATGCAAGAAATAGTCGCTCGACCACCTCCCTACAGGAAGGCAAGCGTCAAGCTTCGAAATAAACCATGAATAGAACGGCTGCTTGGCAATTCGGTTAAATAAGGGCCGCTCGGTGTGCAGATGCGAATCGCTCCGCACCATGACGGGTGTCCGGTTCTTCCAACATGCGCGCATTGCTTGCCATGCGCTTTTGTAATGCCAACCGTTTATCATCACGGCGTCAAAGCGCTCACGCGCGATGAGGTCTTTGATTTCCGGAGTATCAAGTCCGCCGAACCCGGAAATGCCGGGCCGCCGCGCAACATTCTGAACAAAGCGATGCGGATAGCCATCGAGAAGCGAAACGTCCCAGTCAAACTCCACCCCGAACCCCGCGTCGGCCTGCTCTCTTGCTGTTGCGTTGTGGCAATAGAAAACTTCAATACTGAGCTCTGGCTCAGAGGCCAACCTGCGAAACCATGCTCGGTGGTACTGAATCGGATGAGTGCTAATAATCGCCAATCGTTTGCCGCTCATTTTTCGCGACGGTGCCGGTCCTTCCTAATGTCTCCTATCCATTGAAGCGCTTTGCCCTACGCGGGTAATGCCGTGATGGGCCAGCCATCCGTCACCTTCAGCAACCCCCACGATGCCAAATGCTCCACCCAATCGGAGTTGCCGGCTGTATGGAAGCATTCGCAGGAGTGCTGGTCCTCCCAGGAGGGAGAGTGCTGCGACTCGCAAGGGTTTGTTTCGTATGCGGTATGCCTGCGCGGCGAGGGATTTTTGTTCGGTTGCGTCAGCGCTCACTCGCATGTGCAGGTTTGCTTTCAAGTTTCTCCAGGAAGCCGGCTCGTAGATTGGTTGACTGCACTTAAACCCCGTTCGCTGCAAAACTCGAGAGAGACTGTCGGACGTCCACTTATTTATATGATTAGGCGGCATGTCGTGGCAGCCAGTCAGCCGCTCCTGCCGGATCATTGCCTCGCCATCGGGCACTGTCACAACCAGTCGACCGCTTGGCACTAGAAGTTTGCGACACTGCTTGAGAAGCAAATCAAATTTGGCGATGTGTTCGAGCACCTGGAAAAGAGTAACCACTTGAAACGTGCCGGCGCTAGACTGCGCGACGTCTGACAAATCCCGGAAGACTTTGATCCTCGAAGCTTCCAGTTCGCGCCGCGTCACTTCGCTACCCTCTACGGCGTAGCGTTCCCACTTATGATCTAGGCCGCGCAGGAACATTCCCACGCCGGCGCCAACGTCGAGAATCTTTCCTCTGTCAAACTTCCCCACCGCTTCTCGGATGGCAACGTCGTAATCCCAACGCCAGGAGGGGTAGTCTCTCTGTTCGTGAAGAATGCCGTAGAACTCCTCATCGCCGCCTACGAAAGGTTGGCCAAAAGCGAACCCACAATCCTCACAGCGAAGTACCACACATTCGTTGCCGTCCCAGAGACGGCTAATACAGTGCACCAGTCGCATAAAACGATCCGCGTCTCGTGTTGGCGGACAAAAATGGGCTGCAGCCTGGGATGCGCTATAGCGGTACATCGGCCTACCGGCGCACGGGCTCTGGCACACCGGGCAGATCGTTTCCGTTACGTCTATTGAGTCGCTCCGGGGTTGAGCAAGCAGAGACTCGGGAGGCGACGACCGTGAGATGGAGACGCTTTCCATTATGTCTTTCTAAAGTGTCCCACCACCCAGTCGCCCTGACCGAAGACTACGCCGAGGTTATCAAGCAGCGATCGCAGCGTGTGTTTGAGAATACCTGCATAGTCGTTCTCTCTCAGGTAGTTCCTGAGAAAAAAGGGGTCGTAGTAGGTGCCCCACATCGCGCTGGTCTTAATAAGTAGAGGATGGAAACCAAATATCTGAAAAGCATTGACCAAAGACTCTTGGGTAAAGCCAGAGATATGTTCGGGCACATACAGCTGGCACAGCTTCTCCGCCTGGCCGTTTTTCCACGACTGCAGGCGATTCCTAAGGGAAAAGCTAAGAGGCTCTCTATGCGGAACGTGAACGGCGACGACGCCATTGGGCTTCAACTTTGAATACACCTTCTCGATAAAACCGTTCGGGTGTTCCATGTGTTCAAGAATGTGATAGCAGGTGATTACGTCCAAACTCTCGTCAACAATGTTGTCGAACTCAATATAGTCTACGTCCAGAAACTGCCTGCCAATGCGTAGCGCCTTTTCTGATAATTCGATGCCACAGGATTTCCAGCCTTCACTTGCTGCTACATGACAGAGGTAGCCGGGCCCGGCACCAATATCTAGAAGTCTTCTGCCCTCAACGTAGCTGCCCAATTGAGCTAGTTGTTGCGTTAGCGCATGTCTACGTACTCTCAGTTCCCAACCCACCCGCTCGCCGTCCCAGGCATCGGTGTAGTTGTAGTAGTTACCATAAACATGAACTTCGAATTGTTGGCGGTCGAAGAAAACCACCCGACAGCGGCCGCACTCATACATCACGTGCTCTGTTCTGAAGCCCCAGACTTTGCTGTTCGATGCAGAGCAGAAGGGACAAATTGGAGTCGGGCGCGAAATGCTTTGCTCAACGTTTGCGGTCTCGATCATGTTTCTGTCGCAACCTTACCTAAGCCTTTGCACTGCCGCCGATCGCCGTGTCGAAAGTCTGGGCTAAACGGCCGGCCAGCGCTTGGGTTGTGTAGGGTTCAAGCGCTTCCCAACGCACTTCCGGAGCGTAGTTGTCATGAAGCATTTCTTCAAGATAATGCGAAATCTCGACTGCCCGTTCATCCGGAGTTTCCTGTTCGTTGAAGCTCACAACTCTGCCGGCGTTTACCTCAGTCAGGATCGTGATGACGCTGCTATCTTCGTGGAAGACAGCCAATAGCGGCCGTTGCGCAAGCACGTACGGAAAAACTTTCGACGCTGTGTAATGGGGCTCCGCGGAGCCCAGCAGGATAAGCGCCTGCGCGTCGAGCATTATTTGCAGCGAATCGAGATACGGCACACGTTGCGGATGTTCGCGTGTCCACTCCTCGACGCCGCAGTGGCGTGCTACGGCTGTGACGCGAAATGGATCAGAGCCATTGGTCGAGTAAGTCGTGCCAATAAAATGCAGCACCACCTTTTCAAACACACTCGGCGCTCGTTCCAGCCCCTGGCGAAAGGCTGCAAAGAGCGCGCGCAGAGTTTGCTCCATCGATTCGACAAACGCGCCGACATAGCAGACATGCAGCTTCCCATCTTTGGAGTCGAAAATCGCGTTTTGACGTGGATGCTGTCTCAGATACTCAAAATCATCAGCTTCGGCGCCATAAGGGATGTCGGTTGCGTCGGTCGCCGCCAGCCATCCGTATCTGTTCACCACCTGGTCAGTAGTCCCCCGGGAAACTCCGGTTATATGTTGGGCTCGTCTTAGCGCGAAGGGTTCAAGGCAACGCGACAACGCATAAGACATTAGCCATTTCGGCGGGCGCTGCTTTCGTGGAAGCTTCCAGTAGTATTCTGTGACCCAGGGATCGATGTAATCAACTACATAGGGGATTCTAAATCGCATGTTTGCAAGTCTGCCGAGAACCATCGGCACGTTTGGGGGAACCGGAATGAAAATCAGATCGATTTTCTTATCTTTGTGCAAACGCGACAGTGCGTGCCAGTGATGCCACAGAGTTCGCATTCCGATGTCGCCAACACCTAAAGTCCGCGTCCATGTTGTTGAGAATGCCGACGTGCGAATCACCTCAATCGAAGCTGGCAGAAGGCGCTCATTCTCTGGGTCTATTGGTGACTCGTAGAATTCCGGTTTCGCTGTTAACACGATTGGCTCCCAACCATGGTCCGGCAGATGCTTCGCGAAAAACCTAATGCGGGTCGCCGGAGGCAAACTACTGGGAGAAAAGTCAGCGCCAATGATTACTACTCTTTTCATTGGTTTGGCTCGATTTGAGTCTGAGGTGAATTACGGCTTTGAATGGTCTCTTCTATTAAACTGAAGCTCGATCACTAATACAATATAGTGACGGCAGGGCTTGCAGATGTCGGGCCTTTTACCTTGATTTGAACCATCTGGAGACAATCAACTAAAATGGTTTATTGATCTTTAGACCTTTAAGTTTCATCCATAAACGGTAGACACCGAACCACGGATAACTCTGACTCAAAAAAGTCCCAGTGAACTTGAGCAGATCGAAGTTTATGGAACGCCCGTATCGATCCCCAATCACGATCCGGGTTAGGGGTCAATTTGCGTCTTATCTTTCCAAGAGGACTCATTGGATCGTAGAGAAGTGGGCCAAGTTGTTCGTAAGGTTTATGAGTAATCAGAAACTTGATTGTGACGCCACCTGCGGCATACCCCATCATCCACCACTAAAATCCCACCATCCCGCAAGAGCATGTCTGAATAGAAAATGTCCAGGAACGTGTAATCAAACGAATGCCATCCATCAATGAATATAAAATCAAATTCCTGGCCCTCGCTGAGAAGCCGAGGCAGAGCCAGATGGCTCGATTCCTTAAGGCGCGTACCCCGATCTTCCCGACCTGAGTTTCTGACTGCCGTTAGTCCTAAACCCTGCCAACCGTCAGGACCATCGGGGGTTTGGTTTGGATCGATTGCGGTGTGGTGCCAGAGTGCGCCCCCAGGATGGCGAGGGTGGAAACGCCGAGGCCATACCGACCTCAAGGGTCCTCTCTGCGCCAACAGTTCGTACTAGCTCCCTGATCTTGCCTACCGAGTCTCTACCAATATTGCTGTGTATTTCGGTGTCGCGCCCGTCCTGACTAACGGCTCGGTTGGTTGAAAGCATGAGGTCGAGAGAGTTTTTCATAAGGCGGATTCTACTTTCAGGATCCTTCAGGCCTCAAGTTCGCGCGCAAAGTCAGCACCAATAATAACTGCTCTTTTCAGGCTAATCTTCGCTGCGCTGATTCGATTGATTCACTGCCGGGTGAGCCCAGCAGTCCCAGCAACTTGCTTTCCTCTATGTCCCAACAGAATCGGCTACGCGCCGCGTCCCACGCCGCTTGCTGAGCTGCTTTCAGTGCCTCTCGATCCTGCATCCATCGCCGCAGCCCCTCAGCCAGTAGCCTAGGTTTTCCCGACGGATAAAGAAATCCGGCTGAAGGAATCTGCTCCAGAATTTCTCGTTGACCAGGAGTGCCCGTTGCAGCGATTGCTAAACCAGCAAGCAGGTAACTACCGATTTTGTTAGTCACGGTGAGCGCGTAATTCGTATGTTCACTACGCTCGAGCGCAAGTCCAACATCAAACTGGTCCATCGACTTGATCAGATCGTCATGGTCAACCTGAGGATGCAAGTTGAGGTTCACATTGTGCTGTGAAGCCAGGGCTCGAATTACCTCGTCAAACCCTTTGGACGGATTGCCTCTCAAGTGTAATTCGACACCTTCGCCCAACATTCCGCAGGCCTCAATCGCTTCTTCGATGCCGCGGACCGGGCCGATTGTCTGACTAAACCAGTATAATCGCACTACCGGACTCGGCGAACGTTCTGCGGGCGGTAACACGCCTTCGGCCAGATTCAGCGGAAATACGTTGTAAAGGACCATCGGAGGTTCGATGCCGTAGTCACGCTGAAGCCGGTCAGCGATACCCTGTGAAGGGGCCGAAACATAATCGCAATTTCGAAGATAGGTTGCTTCGATCTGACGAACGATGTCAGCCGGATCGGTCCCATGCTCGGATAACAAGTCTTCACAGTCGAAGCCTAACCGTGCATTCCACCGCCTGGCCGCAGCCGCTGCTATTGGTAGAGCCGGGTGCGCATGGGCAATGAACCAGTCTGCCGCCTCCAGTGACGCCTGCCGGCGCTGTTCCGGCAAAGCGCTTGTATAGGAATATTCCGCTAATCGACGGCCGCCAAATCTCTTGTAGAGCTCGGAGGCTCCGCGCCGTCTCCCACGAATAAGAATCGAACGAGCTTTTCCACTGAACCCCAACGGCAAATAATCGATCTTCTGGTGTCGCCATTTCCTCCGTTCAAGCTGTCGCTGATCTCTTCGATCCAGCTCCGGGGTAAACGATGGACTGACTACGCGAACATCATGACCAGCATCCGTTAGCGAGTCAGCCTCACGCAGCAAGCGAGGGTTGTGGCCAACGTGGGTAACGCCGATTAGGCAGATTCGCACTCTTGAAAAGAACTACTTAAGAGTTCAATTACACCTCGATGCCCACAGATTGTTCTCAGGCAACGGGCTCTGATGATCCCAAGCGTGGCCCTCTACTGTATGCAGGTGATATTTAAGACGGGTTAGCTTTTCGATTAGTGCCACCGATTTTGCGGAGATGCCCGAGGATGTATCCAACACTTCGAGAATAATGTTGTCTATGGTCGAAAAGAACGCGCCAAGACTGTTGACAACTTCGAGTTCATACCCTTCCACATCTATCTTCAGCAAACGGATGTACTCAACTCTTTGTTCGGTAAGAATTGCGTCCAGTCGTCTGAGGGGCACGTAGAAAGCTCGGGCCTCATCATTAACGGGTTCCAGACACATTGAAAGACGCGTTGAGTCCGTCTCTACTTGTTGATGTAAGCAGACGGTAGAATCTTCCTCTCCAATGGCTGCGACATATAGCGCCAGATTTTCAAAGCCATTGGCGCGCCAGTTAGCCAGAAGCTTCTGGCAACTGTAGGGCTGGGGTTCGACAGCAATGACCTGTCCCTCCGCTCCAATGCAGCGGCGTGCCAGCAAAGTGTGGTATCCAACATGGGCGCCAATGTCGACATACCTATCTCCCTGATGAAGCAACTTGCTGAAAAGCGCGCTCGTCAACGGTTCAAAGGTTCCGTCTCTTAGTAAGTCAGATTGAGTCCACTCTATTGGATCTAGCTCTATCACGAAACCGTGATGACCTCTAAACCTATAAGTTGAAAAAAAAAGACTTCGATAAACTTGGATTATTCGCGACTTCCCCTTGAATTGAGGCAGGCGAAGAAGACTGCGGTAAAGTTCCAGAACCATTTTTGACTAGTTATGACGCTTCCGATTCAATACTTGAATTTGTTTGGCAGGCTTCCATCCGAATGTGTTCGCAATTGCTCGGAAAACTCTGCCACCGCCTTCGAGCTTATGATCTGAGCCTCCCAAAGATGCCACCTTCTCTTCTGCCTTAGCCAGGAGGTCGGGCATGTCCGGATAAATATCGTAGATAAACTGCTGAAAATGGGCAGCACACGCTCGACGCGTTTTGGCGTTGTTTTCTACTCCAACCAGATGCTGAGTACTTAACTCGATCGAACGAAATGTTCCTGCCATCATTTCGTGAGTTCGGCGCTTGCTCCAACTTCCCGCAAGCCCTGAGCGATAGTAAGAGCGAGACTGGGGACAAAAAAGGACTCTGCGGCTACTCAGGACTACCCGCGTAAAAAACTCGCCATCGTCGATTGGGGAAGGAGTTTCATCCCATCTGCCAGCTTTTTCAATAACACAGCGCGGAGTCAGCCAGGAGTTTGAGGCCATCATTCCTCCACCACTCCACGACGTGACCAGCCAATCCACTGGGTCAAGATCGGTCCACACTGGATCGGGAAGGAATCTTGTATTTTGGGGGAGGTCGTAAAAACGGCCCCATGCGCCGGATGCCACGCAATTCAGACCTTCAGCTTGCAAGCGATTCATTTGGAACTCAATTTTATCCGGCGCGATAAGATCGTCAGCATCCAAAAACTGAATAAACTCTCCCTGAACTTCGCTGAGCGCGCGATTCCTCGCGGCGCTGGCCCCACTATTTCTCTGCGAGATAACCTTAACTCCTTGTGACTCAAACCTGTTGGTGATCTCCAAGCTGCGGTCCGACGAGCCGTCGTCAACAACAATGATTTCTTTGTTCGTCCACGTCTGCGCCAGAGCTGATTCTAACGTTTGGGCAATCCATCTTTCCCCGTTATAGCAAGGAATGAGAATAGAGACTAAGGAAGTAGCCATGAAAACCAGTAAATACTCTTAGTTCTTGGATATAAAGCGGAACGCTGTTGAGGCTTCATTGTCGAGCCAAGCGATTGGCGACTTCATAAAAGCGGCTTCTTTGTCGAGCTACGTCATGATTTCGCTCGAAGGTAAGGCTTGCATTTCTTAATAGCCTTTCTCGATGCTCTTTAGAGTCTAAAATCCGTGCTATCCCCTGCGCCAACGAATTTTCATTAAGCTCATGCACGACTTCCGCGAATCCAAACTCTTTGGCGTATCTGACGATGTACGAATAATCAGGACCACAGACTAGAATAGGCTTTTTGGCAGCTAAATAATCAGAAGTTTTAGTTGGACAGGCCGTCGCAGCATACTTCCACTCCTCTTTGAAAGAGAACGGTAAATAAAGTATGTCGGCAGTTTCGATGGCTTTGCGGACTTCCGATTGAGAAACCCAGCCGTGGAAAACAACTCGATGGTCTTCCCAGTTTGCGCGCTTAACGTCTTCAGAGTTAATGTCCGTGTATAGATGGAACTCGCAGGAGTCAATTCCAAACTCCCTTAACTTGTTTCCCTTAATCATCTTGATGAGGATCTCAATACTATCCGAGCCGAATCCACCTCCGGTATAAACAATCCGAATATTCTGAGCGCAGATATTATCTTCGTGTGTTGGTAGCGCTTCTCTTTTACCAATTTCAATGAATGGCATCTGCACTTCTGACTCCACGCCGTATTGTGATTTCATGAGTTCTTGCATGAATGGACTGACAACATAAACATACGCCGCATTTTTGGCTAAAGCTCGGAATATTTTATGACCGAAGCACCTTACTATCCCGACGGAGTCCCTTGTTCTTGATACCCAATCATCATGGACGATTAGAATCAGCGGCGTTGAAGTTAAAGAACATGCAACGGCAGCGGACAAAAACAAGTAGTCGTGCGCGATTGCGAGAACCACTTGGGTTTTTTTTCGTTTGATAATCCGTACTGATTCAAAAGCAAGCAGGAGCAATAGTAACCAGTTAATGAAACCCTTGATCCTTCCTAGACCTAAAGCTCCTGTCCAATTCGTCAAGGGGAAGTCAATATGCTCGCATTTTAACCTCCCTTCCTTTGGGAGAGTTCTAAGCTTATCCGATGTACAAAGAACTGTGATCTTATCGCTTGGGTAATCAGTCAACAAGCGGCTCATTAAAACTGAACCGCCAAGATAATTACAGGGTGGGAGATCGCAAACGAAAAGAATATTAGCTATAGCCTCACTCATTCCATTAGTGGCAGCAAATCAAGAGTTGAAAGTCCTAGCGGAGGTTGTAAACACTACGCATCCAATCAGCCGTCAAACGCATACCGTCTTCCAAGCTGTAAGAGTTTTTATGCGACAGGTCGCGCACGGATTTAGAGGTGTCAACTCGTTTCAACTTCGTGGTCAGTGTTTCTGATTCCTGATACTTCACTAAGGACGGGACAGCGCTCGTAATCTTCAATATGACATCTGACAATTCCTCGATGCTGTGGAGGTCGCTGCCGCCAATGTTGTAGGCCTCGCCGCCTTTGAAATTGTTTACGATATTCGCCAGTGTTCGAACCGTGTCAGCCAGATAAGTCGAAGTGCGAGAGTGGCCACGAAAGACTGTCCAGGGCAGTCCATGTAACGCGCAATAGAGAAAGCGACAGTTCACCGAGCGATATGGACTGTAATACTCGCCGGGACCATACGTATTGAACAGACGAACGACTACGGTCTCCGTCTTATATTGTAGGGCAGAATTGCGCACCTGCATTTCATTAACCCACTTCGTCATCGCATAGTCGTTGAGTTGCTTAATCTCGTATTCATCCATCACGCTTTCTACCATCAGATCCGGCCAGTCGCCATACACTTCAGACGAAGAGAAATGAATAAGTCGGAACTTCAAACGTTCCTGGAGTCTGATAATGTTTTTCGTGCCCACTGCATTCGTCCGCCAGAGCGTCTCGTAGAAGTCTTCGCCATTCCAGCGGCCAAACTCAGCCGCGCAGTTGTAGACGTAGTCGAAGGGACCAGTGCGTTCGAACACGCGCTCAATCTGGCGAAACTCTCCTACATCACACCGTGCGTAGGTAGGCACTTTGACATCGGTGAGTAGGCTAAAACCAACCTCATCCGCTTCATGCGACAGGTCGCACGAAACCACATGATGGCCGCGCGCCTTCATCTCCTTGACCAGGCCAGCGCCAATCGTTCCGAGCCCACCTGTTATCAGAATATTCATCGATTTGCCCGCCGGCGATTTAAGGGCCAGACTGCGCGTTTCACTTAAAGATGAAACCCAAAAGAGATTACGCCCTTATTTCTTTTACCTGAGCAGAAGTATTCACGGCGCGAAAGATTGCCTGGCGCAGGCGTTCTTTATTGGCTGCTTTGTCATGCCGGCTTAATCCGAATTGGAAAGCGCGTCGGCCCAACTCTTTTCTGCGCTCCTGATTATCCGCGAGCGCGTTGATGCTCGAGCACAACGCACCAGTGATGTCTGAAGTAACCACTTCTGCGAATTTGTAGTGCTTTGCATACCGGACATTTTCCGCGTATGGCGGTCCGTAGCTGAGAATCGCACGCCCTGCGGCTAGATAGTCCGCCCACTTGCTGGCCAGTGAAGTCTCTGCAATCGCTGTATGCTCCGGTCGAAAGCTGGACAGCATCAACAACACCTCGTACTGCTGTAGTGTTGGCCCAAGTTCTGAGGCAGGCAGGGGGGGCAATTGTCTCCACGCGCGGTCCGCTCCGCCTGCAAAACCAGAAGGCAGGGTCTCATGGCTGTAAATATCCAGGCTCACACGACCCTTTAAGCCCTCAAGCTCTCTCAGCACAGAGAGCATCGAATCATGGTAGTAAGAGTTGAGCGCACCTGCATAAGCCATGCGCAAAGGGCTTTCTGATTTAGCTTTCGGTTCTGGATACCGCGCCGGAAAGGAGACTGAATTATTAAGAACCTGGCAATCACGATGGTAAAGCTCGCTGAAATATTGCTGCATGGATTCGCTGACCACAAACAACGATTGTGATCTTTGACAAATCTGATCTACACATGAGATTGAGACTTGATCGGTATAGTAGTTGTCCATGAACCAGGAGATGACGGGCAGGTCCGTCATTTCCACCACCTTCGCGGTCTCAACAATCCGTCCCTGTGGGCAGACAAGCAGGAGATCGATCTGCAGTCGGCGAATGTGCTGCATAAGCTGGGTGACAATCCTCTTGCTGGTAATCCTGGCAGAGAGGCGATTCAAAGGCTTGAACACTCCATTTAGTCCAGGCAGCGCGGGCAGCATACGATCATTGGAAAACCAGCAGATTCTTTCGGCCAATTCGGGAAAGGGCTTCCAGTGTTTCGGGTAGGTTGTGGGAGTTGCATAAAACATTTCCGCGTCTGCCGGGCTAGGCTCGAGCAGATTAAACACGGTATTACCGCCGCCGGAGCCGGGCGAGACAGTCATGTTCGAGAGGTATAGAACCCTTATTGTATGGTTAGCCATGCGGGGCTTGCGTGACCTGCTGAATCTGAATTCGGGATTGAGGTGTGAAAAGAGTCTGCACTTCAGGAATTATTTTTCTTGAAAACAGTGATCCAGCCATCAAGGTCATCTGCCTTCAGTATTTGTGAATGACTGCTGATTGCTTTGTTCAGATTTTTCAAAAGCCGGCGGTTGACCTGAGTATCATTCCAGAGAAGGTCTGTGTTGGGATTAAGCGCCGTAAACGTAAACCTGTTTCTAAATGTACTGGCTGCGGACTGATATAAAGGCACTTCAGAATCATGAATCAGGACCAGTTTTGCAGCGCTGAACCTATCCGCCACCTTGCGGATAGTGTCCGCCCGCTCCTCATAAGTCTGTGAATCATCGACAAACACCAGATCATAATTCTCGGCTGGCATGTTCGTCACGGCCATAGCCATAGGCTGGTTTCCAAATTCAAGCTTAAGGCGCGAATCACACCCTGTCATTTGTATTACCTTCCGACTCCAAGCCAGATCATTCTCAAATGAGTGTAGTGTTAACAGGTCGGGGAAAGCATTACGATTGAGTAAAGTCGGCGTGCTGTATTGCCCGCATCCTATTTCCAGAGCAGTTCTAATCTCAAAGAGGCCGGCGAGGCCTACTAAGACCGGCAAGTGCGTCGCAAAGGGGTTCACATTGAGATCCACCAAGCGATTACTGAAAACCGCGGCGACCCTTTTGATTGACCCTTTGAGCTTGCTTAAACGGTTGTTGATTACTTGCGCACTCATTGTTCTTTCGGATCTCAGCGCGAGATCTAATCGACTTCATTCTGACATCGGATCAAACTCTATGGCCTCAGCCTTGAGTCCGATTAGACCGAACCAGCTATCTAATTTTCGCCCACCGTAAATCGCAGTTTCCACAATTGCAAAAGGATATGTCCGCGGCACGATCTCAAATTTGAGAGCGGCCGCATCCTTCAAGTGAATCTCTAATTGGTAGCTTCCAGGAAGAATCGGCAGCGAATCCAGCAAAAATCCAAGTTGTATCTGCTGTCCAGCCTTAACTGCGGAAACGGTCTTAAAGTCCTTGAAATCCAGTCCTGTGATTCTGCGGCTTTCCATAGTGAGTACACCGACGTAAAGCCCTGGGTCCTGAATGTCAGTCTTGGCTGTAAACCTAACTTTAATTTCCACCGGATCAAAAGTTCTGATGACCCGCCCTTTTAGCCCATTAATCTGTACATCATTAACAATAAAGCTTTCGGTCTCATCAAGAACGTGGTTCGCCGGTTCGTGATTCATGCGGGCTAGGTAATCGTCAACCACTTCGTTAATCTCGCCCTCTTCAATTAAGTGTCCCTGCTCAAGAACGAGTCCCCTGTTACAGACGTTGCGGATAGCGGACATGTTGTGGCTGACAAGAAGAATGGTGCGGCCGCCCCTGCCTATCCCCTGAATGGTTCGGAAGCACTTCTTTTGAAATTGCGCGTCACCTACAGCCAATACCTCATCAACCACCAGGACTTCTGTTTCCATGTGCGCCGCCACGCCAAATGCCAGCCGCACATACATGCCGCTGGAGTAACGCTTCACAGGTGTGTCGATAAACTTTTCCACTTCGGCGAAAGCCACAATCTCGTCGAACTTGCGATCGATGTCGAATTTGCGCATTCCGAGGATGGCGCCATTGAGGTAGATGTTCTCCCGGCCCGTCAACTCGGGATGAAAGCCTGTCCCCACTTCTAACAGAGATCCGACACGGCCGTGGATTTCTGCATGCCCGCGAGTGGGTTTGGTTATGCGCGAAAGAATCTTGAGCAGCGTGCTCTTCCCTGCTCCGTTTCGGCCGATGATCCCGACTACTTCGCCACGCTTAACTTCGAACGAGACATCGTCGAGG
>JBGTLM010000039.1:0-14655 GCA_041744135.1 Pyrinomonadaceae bacterium | reverse complement strand
CCGCCAAGAATGAAATTGGCGAGGACGCCAGCACCGGTATCGAACGGCGTGGCTGCGGCGCTTAAGATGTCCACGCGGATGTGCTGGTTGGGAAACAGGTTGTGGTCGAGGCCGCCGGGGTTGACAATGATCTGGCCGGCGGCGTTGTTCGTGAACAGACTGAAGACAGGATTACCTGCGACTGCGCTCCTGAGACGACGAATGTCTGCAACAGGGAGTAAGTGCCCGGCCCATTCATGTCCGTCACGGCGAAGAAGTTGCCGGAAGCAGGGCCGACAGTGGGACGGCCAGACAGGGGGAGCGTGTTGTTGTTGTCGATGAACAAGTTGCCGCCACTGCCGGGCCGGGCGACTGTGGTCCAGCCGGCGAAGGTTCCGGTTTCGAATCCTCCGTTAATCAGCAGTTCGTCGGCTTTGGCCGCTGTCGATGCGAGCAACGTAAAGACAGCTAGCGCTAAAGTCATAAGCAAAGGCTTCCAAGCGGGAGGCATGATAATTTTCTCCTTGTAGGGTTGAGGTGCAAACACTCGCGCGAACCGGGGCGCGACCACAGTTTGAGGAGCGCGTCAAAGCTTGAAAGCGGCGCGACGCGTCAGACTAAGGTGCATACCCGGATTGCCGCGTTCGTAGAAAGGCCGCTAGGAAAAGGCGTCGCATTATAGGGCTAGGCAAGTGACAGGCCCAGGGCTTGTTTAACCTGGCGTTCGATATTTGTTGGTCTTTTCGTCGATTCGAGTATTAGTGCGTGTCTAATAGACCTAACCAGTCTGATACCTGGACTAAGTTTCTAGACTTTGAACGAAACTCTCGGCAGATCCGACAAGAACTAAATACTACGGATGCACGCCCCAAACGGTGGCGGAGTTTGGAACGGCAGTCATCAGAGCATAAACATTAAGACACGTAACAGCTCATACTCGAGCAACTGCTGATTCGGACGCGTTTCGCGCCCTGATCCCTCTACCAATACCAGCCCCGTTAAACTCGTCAGTCGGGCTACTGCCCTGAGTACTCCAACATCTGGGTTCAAGGACACCACCGACCGAATCGTATCCCCAGGAGCCCGGGGCGCCGCTCCCGTGCTTCATCCCGTCCAGTTTGTTACCATCTGGCGTTTTCGACAAATCTTATTTCCTGAAGGAGCGTTGATGGCAGCGGAAGAGACCCGAATTGTGATTGTGGGCGGCGGCTTCGGTGGATTGTTTGCCACGCTGGAACTTGCGGGGGCAGGCTCGGTGACCCTCGTCAGCGATGAAGACCATTTCCTATTTACGCCGATGCTTTACGAGTATCTGAGCGGCGAAGTAGAAGCGTGGCATATCGCCCCAAAATACATGGAACTGCTGGACGAAAACATCCGATTGGTTCAGGGTGCGGTGGCTAAGATCGATTTGATTCAAAAACGTGTCACGGTCGAATCCCTGAGCAAGCCAATTGAGTACGACATCCTGGTACTTGCCGTCGGCGGAGTTACAAACTACGCGGGGGTTCCGGGCGCCGAGGAGTTTGCAATACCGTTCCGCAAGATCGCCCATGCGGATCTGCTGCGGAGTCGCATGGTGGCAACCCTCGATCACGTGCCTCCCAACCTTCCACCGCAAGACACGCGGAGCGCGCTCACCTTCGCCGTTGTTGGTGCTGGTGCCAGCGGTGTGGAACTCTCCACGAAAATGGCTGATCTCCTGCGCGATGCGTTCGAACGGCGCGCCTTGACGGGTGAGCCGCGCGTGCTCGTGATCGAGATGGGCCAGAAGATTGTACCGGGCATGGGTGACACGATTCGAGAGTTTGTCGCGGACGCTCTAACCGAGTCGCGCGTCGAGGTTCACACCCTTACTCGGGTGGTGCGCATCACTCAAACCACGGTGACGGTTGAACATAACGGCGCACTGACGGACATAGAAACTGCCGCCGTCGTCTGGACTGGCGGTGTTCGAGTAAACCCAGTGGTCGAAAGGCTGGCTATCGAGAAGACCGATCGTGGTTTGGTACTTGTAGAACCAACACTTCAGGTTCGCGCACACGAGAACGTGTTTGCCCTCGGCGATATCGCCTTCTTTAAAGATGCTACCGCAACCCTCGCCGGCACCGCCCAGCTGGCTCTCCAGCAAGCTGGTCTTGCCGCTCGCAACGTTCGCGCTTTAATCGACGGCCTGCAACTGCGCACAAAACATTTCGAGGAGATGGGAGAAGCGGTTAGCTTGGGGACTGAACGCGCGGCAGTGTTGGCCGGAGGCAAGGCCTTTGGTGGGCCACTAGCACGCCAGGCACGCTTTGCCCTCTACACCTCGCGTCTTCCGACCTGGCACCATCGTCTGAGAGTTGGGGCTAGTTGGTTTTTTGAAGGTACGACCCCACGTCCCCTGTTGCCCCTGGGAATACAGCAAGACACTTAGAGTCGGCAGCAAGCCTGTGATGATATCCGCGCGCGGACGAGTCTTTCTCGCTCTACTGATTGGCATCGTGTTGATGGTTGTGATTGTGGCGTTTCTGCAAAAACGCTCCGGTCACTACCGCTCCAAGGTAGACGACCCACCACCTACTCCTGCCTCAATCCCGCCCAGCCCAGTCCCCGAAACTTACTCTGCTTCGCCCCCACCGTCCCCGACCAGCGCCCCTTCAATTTCCACGGCGACTCCGACCGGGTTTGTAGGAACGCTGAAACTTATCGTCCCGGTTGCGGGCGTTCAGCCGAATCAGCTACTCGATACCTTTGCAGACTCGCGTTCTGAGGGGCGGGTGCATGTTGCCATCGATATCCCCGCAGCTCAGGGGACGCCGGTTGTCGCCGCTGCTGACGGTCAGATAGTCAAACTGTTTCAGAGTGAGCGCGGAGGCACGACCATTTACCAGTTAAGTACGGACAAGAAGTTATTTTTTTATTATGCGCATCTTCAGCGCTACGCCGATGCCTTAAGCGAAGGCAAGTTTGTGCGGCAGGGTGAGGTCATTGGTTTCGTCGGAGACACTGGAAATGCCGGGACCGGTAATTACCACTTGCACTTCTCGATTGCTGTTGTATCCGATCCACAGCGCTATTGGGAAGGTACCAACATCAATCCGTACCCGCTGTTAAAAAATTGAAAGAATCAATCCCCGGCTGGGCGTTGTGCGGTCCGTTCGAACCACCCCGGCGTTCGCTTATCGTGCAGTCCGGACTGAGTTCAGTAGTCACGGTCGCATAATCAGAGGCTATACACAGCCAACCTGTGTGGGAACACCTGTTGCTGAAGATTCTGCCCCAGTGGAGAATTGACGCCGAGCCTAAGATGCTTAGCCCCCTATAAGGAAGGAAGAATCATCATGAAGCGAAACTGTAAATTAACAACGCTAGCCCTGGGTCTGGCGTTGGCCATATTGGGCGCGGCTTGCGCAACTCAACCAACGGACAATTCAATTTCCGAAGCAGGTCGAACCACGCCATCGCCATCATCGTCACCAACCGTCGCGGCGGCAACCGATGTCTCGGCGGTTCCGGTCACCTTACCTGTGCTCGACGCGTTCTTCGCATCGGACCAGTCGTTCACCACCGAACTGAAAACAAAACTCAGCCTGACCGACGACCAAATAGCTCAACTGAAATCAGTCGCCCGAGAAGAGACCAGCAAACTTCGGGAAACCGAAACTGGCGATCACAGCGGCACAACGGCAGCAGCTCGTGAACTCTCAGCGAACCGGGTGAAAGAAATCGTAGGGGCTGATAAGGGGTCCCAGCTCGCGACGTTCGTCAGTGAACGGTGGCGCGCAGGCGGCGACGACCCGGATACAAAGAACATGAAGACGGCTGCCGAGAGCGTAGCCAGCTCGCCCAATGCCGTGCCTACCGACACCCGCATCGTGGTTAACGCGCCCGCGTACAGGATGGACGTGTTCGAAGCAGGGCGCCTGATCAAGTCGTATAAGGTAGGAATTGGTTATCCGGAGTTTCCCTTGCCCACCGGCCTGCGCAAAGCTAGGGCGATCATATTCAATCCCACGTGGACGCCTCCCGATGAGCCCTGGGTGGAGTCGCCTTCCTCGAAGGTCAAAGTCGGGGAAAAGGTTGAGGCGGGCAGCAAGCTAAACCCGCTTGGTCTCTTGAAGATTCCCATCGGATCACCGTCTCTGATTCATGGTGGTAAGAGCCCTGCAAAACTCGGGGCTTTTGCCTCGCACGGATGCGTTGGATTAACGGATGCTCTGATCCAGGACTTCGCTAAGGTCCTGGCGCAGCTAGCCGGACAAAAACTGTCTGATGCAGATATCGCCAATTACAAAAAGAACAGAAGTGAGACCAAGCAAGTCACGCTAAGCGACCCGGTGCCGGTGGAACTGCGCTACGAAACCATTGTTGCAGAGGACGGGAAGCTGCACATCTACCGCGACGTTTATGATCGCAACACCAACACTGAAGAAAACCTTAGCGCTGTGTTGGAGGCTAACGGCGTCAGGCTCGAAGACCTAACAGAGGGAGAACAATCGCAGGTTATCGAAGCCCTGGAGGAAATGTCTCGCGATGCGAAGGGGAAGCTGGACCAGGATGCTGTGGCATCTGCCAAGCCTACGGCTTCTCCCGGCGCCTCACCAGTTTCCTCGCCCAAAGCGGTGGCACAAAAGAGCGGAAGAATCACCCGCAATTTCAAAGGCAAGAAGGAGATTGTTATTGAGATTGGGGCTTTGAAAGGTAAGGGGTATCCGGCAATGACAGTTAGTGGTACGGGGACGAAGAAAGCCAAAATCTGATTGCCGACGACGTCGTGACTTGGGTTGTGCCTTAAATTGAGAGTATTCGGAGTCGGTTGCCACCCAAATACAATACCGAGCAGCGGTAATGGCTGTGTGAAAACCAAAAAGCAAAAACGGTAATTTGCAGGTCAGCTACGCACCCCGCCGAAGCGGCGAGCAAATATCAACTTAGAAACTTTTTCGCCTGTAATAAAATCAACAACTTACAGGCGAGTTTCTAATGAGCTGGAAAGGTGACTTGCAAATCAGCGGGCTTGAAACGTCCTTTGTCGAGTTTCACCCTACAGCGCTACCGGACTATGCCGCGGCTTCGCATGAATCGAGCACTGGTGCCTCTTCCACCTTTGCTCCAGTCTCTCCGTAGTAGGGTTGTCCCGATTCAATTGCTGAAAAGTATTCCTCGATGCGTGAGAGGATCTCGTCCACAGAATGCGAGTGATAGAGCGAGGTGCGGAAGAGTGCGCCTCCTTGGAGCCCGCGCGTGAATTGCCCGGCGAGCTGTTTCATGCGATTGATGGCCGGCGTTTCGGGCATGTCTTCTCGCAACATGTCAAAATACTCGAGCAGGAGTCGACGTTTGTCGGCGAGCGTGGGTTTAAAGGGCTCGCGACCCTGGCTGACGTCTTCAACCTGACGAAAGATCCAGGGATTGGCCATCGCCCCGCGGCCAATCAAAACTCCATCACACCCTGTATCACGAAACCGCGCAAAGGCACCTTCGATGGTCGTTACGTCGCCGCTGCCCGACACCGGCACCTTCACCGCTTCCTTGATTTGCCTTACGAGATCCCAGTTCGCCAGTCCTCGATAGCCTTGCTCCTTAGTGCGCCCGTGCAGAGCGATGTGCTCGACGCCGCATGCTTCCGCAAGCTTAGCAGTCTCCACGGCATTAATTGTGCTGTCATAAAAGCCTGCGCGAATCTTAATCGTCAATGGAATAGTGATCGCCTTCTTGATTTCTTTAAGGATTGTTTCCAGCCGTCCGTGATCCTTCAAGAGCCCGGAGCCGCCCCCATGTTTCACTACTTTCGGCGCGGGACAACCACAGTTAACGTCGAGAATATCTGCCCCAACCTGTTCCGCCATCTCCGCCGCCATCCGCATTCGCTCAGGCTGACCGCCAAAGATTTGCGCGGCAAATGGGCGCTCCTCGGCATAGAAACGCATCTGGCGCTTCGATTTCGGATTGCTACGAGTCAGCCCTTCGACCGAGATGAATTCAGAGACGGTAAGCCCGACGCCGCCGCATCGTTTGAGTAGACGGCGAAAAGACACGTCTGTTACGCCCGCCATTGGTGAAAGGATAAGCGGCGGATTGATTTCAATGTTCCTGATTTTGAAGGATTTGATTTCTGGCATTACGGCTTAATCGTTACGGGAGTTCCTTTGTCCACCGAGTTATACAACTCCTGGATATCCTCATTCTCTAGTGCGATGCAACCCCATGTCCAATCGCTCCCCGCTCCGTTTCCGTGTATGTAAATTAGACCTCCCAGCGCAGTGTCCTGAGGTGGAGCGGCTTTCTTCTTGATCGCGCTCACAATCCGATCGCGCTGCACAGGTGTGATTAACCCTGCGCGCAGGCCCCGCTCTGCATCTGCGATATTCGGGTAACTAATGCCCAGAGAGAGATAGTAAGCACTTTTTGGATTCTTGGTAAAAATGTAAAACTCACCCTGAGGGGTTGCGCGGTCTCCCTCCCGCTGCTTGTCATCAACCGGATTCAGACCGAGGCCCACACGGTACGTTCGCACTACAACGCCATTGGAGTAAAGCTCCAGTTGACGCTTGCTCTTGAAGATTACTATGCGTGGCTCTTTGAGCGGCAGCTGTAGGCTCTCCCTTTCTTCCACGTGGCTATCTGACTCGCTTTTGATGGCGCCGCGTGCCGCTTGAGGCTCTTTCCCCACGGTCCTCTGCTCCCACGCCAGGCCGACGACTAGAACCACAAAAAGACAAACCGCAAGGGAGATTAGATACTTCATCGCTGCCCCAAAGGCGATCCAATCATAGCCCAAGTGGTGTCTTAGTATTTTAACTTGTGAGGGTGAGCACTTGATAGCGGCAACTCAATTAAACAGATTTACGCTGAAAGCGTTGGCAAATGGCTGCAGGGCGACTCGCGAACTCCTTCAGAGTTTGGGAAGCGTAGTTGAAACTGGAGTCCCAGGGTTGCAGCAACCCTGTGCTGGAACTAGCCAACGCTTTCAACGTACTTCCCTGTTACTGGTTACGTTCGCGCAACATCTAGATTCTTCAAACAGCCTCGGCTTGTTGCGGCGAACACTCTCAAATCAAGACACTACCATAGCTCACACCTGCTCAGTCGCTAACGACTCTTCGCTCAGGAGCTCGAACAGAGCGGTTGCATCTTTGCGGGAGGTTTGGCGAGCCGCGGGCAAGGCGAGAACTCGCACTTTGGCTATTCGATCCCGACGGCGAATCGTTATTTCGTCACCGGGCTTTACTGTGTGGGCAGACCTGGCAGGTTTGGCATTGATAAGAACAAGTCCCGCCTCGCACAACTTCTGCGCCACGGTGCGCCGCTGGCAGAGACGACTTGCCTTGAGAAAGACATCCAGGCGCATTAGCCTAAGAGAGGGTGAGGGGTTTCAATCATTTCACTTGATAAACCATTTTCCGTTTCTCATTGTCACTGTCAGCCCGTGAGCGTGATGACAGCATAGAGCCTGGGGTAGAGCGCAGCGGATCCAGGTCAACGAACAAATAGATTCAACCAGCCCGCGACAGCGGTGGACAGTAGATCATGAATCGCGCTTCATCATCGATGTTCTTTTGTTTGCCGCTGCCGCCCGTCTCGCGGGCTTAAGAACTCAAATGCAATTGTCCTGGGGCTCACGCCCCCAGGGTTCATGCTTTCACCACGCGTCGCGGGCTTCCCATGGCAATGGTGGATTCAACTTGAAGTTGAATCCGCAAATGACCAATGAAAAATGACAATGGGAAATAATTAGGGCTTCTTATTCTTGTTCTTGTCCGCGTTCTTTCCGGAGGTTGACTCGTCAGCCTTCGCCGCGGCGGAAGTGTTGAGCTTCAGCAGTGGTGCGACAGAAGCATGGTAACTGTCGGAAATCTTAATATATGCATCGTTAAGCAGATTGCGGAGATACATCTCTCGTTCCTTGGGCGAGCGTTCGATAGTAATAGCCTCGCGCACCTGATTTTCATTGAAGACTGCCGTGCTACTTGCCTCGGTGCGCTCATCAACGCGGAGGATTTGATAGCCATCATTAATCTTGAGCGGCTCGCTGACCCCGCCGACTGTCACACTCTTGATTTGCTTGGCGATCTCGTCGCGAAGATTTGGCATTTCAAAACGGCCCACCTTGCCCTTATTCTGTGGGGCTACGCGGACCCCATTCAGCTCGCGTTCTGAGTTAGCTGCAGCGAGCGCTCCAAAGTCGGCGCCGGATCGTAATTGCGTGACCAGTTCCGTCGCTCGCGCCTTTACGTCGGCTTCATTCTTACCGGCATAACTGAGGAATATCTCAGAGAGAACGACAATCTCCGGTTTGGTGAACTTGGTGCGGTTGGCCTCAAAGTATTTCTTCAGTTCATCTAAAGGCAGACCTAAAAAGAGCTTTCGGTCCACTTCCTGCTGAATCACTGCTTGCTTCATAATCTCAGTACGCAGAGTTTGACGTGTGACCACGGGATCCATCCCGCTTCCTCTCATCGCTTCGTCCAGTTTCTCAATGGTCGTGATTCCCTGCTCTTTCGCCACTTCGAGCATGCGGCGGTTAACTTCCGCTTCGACTTCGCTCGCCATATCAAGTTCCTTGCCCCTTTGCATCAGGAGCTGCTCGTTGATGAGTGTGGCGATCAGATCAGCCTGGTGCTTCGTAACTTCATCAAGGGCCTGTTGCTCCGGCATGCCACCCTGCTTGAGCGCTTCGACCCGCTGTTTAGTTTCGCGCCTCACCATTGATAGCGTGATCACGTCCTCGTTTACCTGGGCAATGACTTCGTCAACTACCTTGAGTTCGCCCTCCTGGGCTATTACGGTCGTTGAACCAACGGAGAGCAGCGCAAACAGCATTAGCGCCGCAAATGTAAGTGATATGAATCTAGATTTCACAAGATTACTCCTATAACAATTGGGTTGTGGTCCTGGTCTTGGGCCGTTGATTTTTGTTTCCGACTTGGATTCTTCACTCTGATAGCTAATCCAAACAAAATTTAGCCGCGGATTTGCGCGGATAAACGCGAATCTGAAAAAAGCTTTAATCAAAAACGTGGTATGGAATTGTTCCGATCCGCGTACATCTGCGTAAATCCGCGGCTAATTCTAGTCTTCAGCCCGAAGTTCCAGCAACGTCTCGCGCGCCACCCGAAGCGCCCCGTCAGCTTCTTCATCGCTCAGGTCCAGGCGCAACACGCCGCTTGGGGTAAAGGTCGCGTGCGCTCTGGTGCTCACCAAAACACGCAGCTTCTCGGGTGAAATGCGCGCTTTCTCGCCAAACTTTATCGCCATCCCATCTGCTGTTTTGTCTATTGAAATCACTCCGACTTCTTCCGCCAGGCGCCGCAAGCGGGCGTAAGCGAAGAGTTCTTCCACCGGCGGAGGTAATCGGCCGTAACGATCTTCAGTCTCCCGGCGAATATCAGCTAAGGTTCCTTCGTCGCGTGCCGAAGAAACTCTCTTATACGTTCTGAGCCGCTGGCCCATGTCCTGAATGTAATCATCGGGAATAGCAACATTGACGCCGAGATTGATGGAAACGCTGGTCTCATCATCCACCTGTTCACCGCGAAGTTCGGCTACCGTGCGCTCAAGCATCTGCGTGTACAGATCGAACCCAAGCGCGTCCAAGTGGCCTGACTGCTGACCACCCAGAAAGTTTCCGGCGCCGCGCAGCTCCAAGTCCAGAGCGGCGATGCGGAATCCGGCCCCCAGATCAGAGAATTCCCGAATGGCCGCCAGACGGCGTCTGGCAATCGGCGAAAGCTCCTGTTCGCCTGGAATTAAGAGATAGGCGTAAGCCCTGCGATTTGACCGTCCTACACGGCCGCGCAGTTGATAAAGCTGAGAAAGACCGTAAGCGTCGGCGCGGTTTATGATGATCGTGTTGGCACGGGGGATGTCTATTCCGTTCTCAATGATGGTGGTCGCCACGAGAATATCATATTTAAACTCAATGAAATCGAGCATTACTCGCTCCATCTCCTTCTCATTCATCTGGCCGTGGCCTACCGCAATTCGAGCCTGCGGCACCAGGCGTTTCACCAGGGCCGCAATCGTTTCAATTGTCTCCACCCGATTGTGGATAAAAAATACCTGGCCGCCTCGGCCAAGTTCCAGCTCGACGGCCGACTTGATGACGTTCTCGGAAAACTGAACGACCTGGGTCTGGATTGCCAGCCGGTCACGCGGTGGAGTCTCAATCAGCGACATATCCCTAAGACCTGTTAGAGACATGTTTAACGTGCGCGGGATTGGGGTCGCCGAAAGTGTCAATACGTCAACTCGCTTCTTCAGTTGCTTAAGCTTCTCTTTGTGGGCGACGCCAAACCGCTGTTCCTCGTCTACCACCACCAGTCCCAGTTCCTTGAACCGCACGTCCTTTGAAAGCATCCGGTGAGTGCCAATGATTACGTCAATCTCGCCCGACTCCACACGCTTTACGATTTCTTTCTGCTCCTTCGCGGAGCGGAAACGAGAAAGCAGCTCAACCTTTACCGGGAACGGCGCGAAGCGGGTGCGTAACGTGTCGAAGTGTTGATAGGCCAGCACCGTGGTCGGTGTGAGGATGGCCGCTTGCTTTCCTTCCATCACCGACTTGAACGCTGCGCGCATGGCAACCTCAGTCTTGCCGTAGCCCACGTCGCCGCACAAGAGCCGGTCCATTGGTGTCGGCCCTTCCATATCACGCTTCACGTCGTCAATGGCTGTTTCCTGATCCGGAGTGAGCACATATTCAAAACCATCTTCAAACTCTCGTTGCCATGGCGTGTCTGCGGCAAACGCGTAGCCACCCACCAGTTTCCGCTCGGCATAGAGACGCAGCAGTTCGTCAGCCATGTCGCGCATGGCGCGTTTTGCCTTGGCTTTCGTCTTTTGCCAACCCAGACCTCCGAGCCGGTCGAGCGTGGGCTGGTGCCCCTCGGCGCTCGAATATCTTTGGACTAGGTCCATTCGCTCCACCGGGACGTAGAGCTTGGCGTCTTCAGCGTAGTAGAGAAGCATAAACTCGCCGCTGCGCGGACCCAGATCGAGGATCTGCAAGCCGCCAAAACGTGCGATACCGTGGTCAACGTGCACGACAAAATCGCCAACCTTCAGATCGCGAAAGTCGGAAAGAAAAGCTGCCGTCTTTGATTTTCGTTTTCTGCTGTCGGCCTTCGACCTTCTGCTTTCTACGGAAACACCGCGACGCTCGAGTGCCTGCTCACCAGCCTCGTCAAACAGGTCGCCCTCCACATGAACCAGGAGACGGGGGTCGGGCATTTCAAAACCCGTACTAAGCCGCCCCACCGTGACGATTGTCTCAGCCGACGCCCCCGCCTCGGCGTTTTGCCCTACCAGACGAAGCCGGGCATCAATCTCATATTCGCCAAGAATGTCGACTACGCGGTCGGCCACACCAAGACTCGGCATCACGAACAGGATGGTCGTCCCACTCTCGCGTTCCCGTGTGATATCAGCGGCAAGATCGGCAAGTCGTCCGTGGTAGCGCATCACCGACTGCGTTTTCCATTCAACTTCCGGAGCCTGTTGGACTGTGGGGAAAAGAAACATCGGGTGACGTTTGGTGCGAGTGCGACCCAATTGAACTCTTGGGTATTCCGCGTCCAGCGCCAGCCGTTCATCAGGTTCCGCCGCAGCCCGACCCAGCGTGCGCAGTTCAATGCGGGGTCTTTGGTCAATCCTTGTCCGTAACTCCTCCGTTGCCAGATAGAGCTCTTCAGGAGCGAGGGCCAGATCATCTGCAGCGTCGGTTTCACTGAAACGATCAGCGAGTAATCGGTAGGCTTCACCGAGGTAAGACTCAATTCCCGATGGCTCATCCACTACCATTACAGCATCCTTGAGGTAGTCAAACACAGTCGAATTGCGTTCCCGCGCAAGTGGCATTAACCACTCCCACCCGGTAAATGCTTCGCCGTCATCGGCAAACGTTGTTCGATCGCGAAGCGCCCGCGCGTAGCGCGCCTCAGGCCAGCGCTCACGTGCGGCTTCCGCCCAGTTGCGAAAGTCGCGGTTGGTCACTGTCAGTTCACGCATCGGAGCGATTTCGACTTGAGCTAACTGAGTTGTTGAGAGCTGCGTTTCATGATCGAATTCGCGAATTGACTCTACCGTATCGCCAAAGAACTCGATGCGAACCGGTGAGTCCAGGCCCGGGGACCACACGTCCAGTATGCCGCCGCGAATTGAGAATTCACCGATGGCGCTGACCGGATCTTCACGCAGATAACCGGAGGCCAGCAGTTTTTCGACAAGTTCTTCCGGAGAGTGGTCTTCATCGCGTCTTAGCCAGCCTCCCGCGCGAGCAATTTCGGCGGGAGCCACAGTCTTGCGCGCCAGCGCGCGAGCAGTCAAAAGCACGAAGTCCTGAGAGTTACGAGTCAGGCGCCAGAAGGTCACGGCACGCTGTTCCAGAGTTTCCGCATGCGGTGAGGAACCGGCGTAGGGGTCGCTTTCCGAGGCGGGCAGCAGCAGCACTTCGTTGCGGCAATCAATTTTCCCGGCCAGCGCGCAGTACCAGAAACGCAGGTCTCGTTCTAATGGCTCGAGATCGCGATTTGATTGGGTGACGACAGCGAAGAGCTTCCCGGTTTGGCGTTGCAGGGCGGCCAGGGCCAACGCACGAGCCGAGCCGGCTACCAGCCCACTGACCGAAATCACGCGTGTGCCGCGTTGGATTTCGGCAGCGAGCTGTTTGAACTCCTGAGTCTCCGCCACTCGCTGCAACGCGTTACGCAAGCCTGAAGTTGTTTGGGTCGTAGTACTCATTTAAGGTCAGTTGTAAGTAGTCAGTAGTCAGTTGTTCGTGTTAGTTCGTGTCATTTAGTGGATCGTATCGAAGGTGAGAAGAGAACGATCCACGAAATCACACGAACCAACACTTAATTGCTAGCCATGCTCGAATCGCGCCGACAACGAGCGACTGACCACTGACCACTGACCACTGACATCATTTACCGCTGCGCTTCCGCATCCGCTCAATCATCGCTGAGGTTGAAGCACCCTCAATAAACGGCAACGAAACCACTCTGCCCCCAGCGGCCTCTACCTCCTCACGCCCGTGGATCTCATTAAGGCCATAGTCGCCACCCTTGGCGAGTACATCTGGAAGCACTTTTGCAATCAAGGCACGCGGAGAGATGTCATCAAAAATAGTTACGTAGGTCACTTGTCGCAGGGCCGCGAGTATTTCAGCGCGCTCTTGCTCCACGATTACCGGCCGGCTGTCGCCCTTCAATTGCCGAACGCTGAGATCGCTGTTTATAGCAACAACCAGCGCATCACCAAGCGCCCGCGCCAGTTGCAGGTAACGCACGTGCCCGACGTGCAACAGATCGAAGACGCCGTTCGTAAAGACCATGGTTTTGCCTTCATCGCGCAAGATTATGCGCTCCCGAAGCAGATCTTCGTGGCTGAGTATCTTGCCGCTCATTCGCCTACAATCTAGCATGAGGCGATGCCGATTGCCGATTGTCAATTGCCAATCGCCAATTTTCTAGAAACTACCACTCAATTACAGAACCGAGGAGCCGGACCACTCAACCCACAGAACCATTTGCGGTAGCCAATGGATCTAGCATTCACCGTCAGCTGGACCCCCTCAACTCACTTTACCTTGAGGTAAGCTAATGGTTCCGCAAATGCATTGAGTGTCTTCTGCTGGGACTGAGTGTTAGATCCATTGGCTACCGCAAATGGTTCTGTGCGTTGAGTGGTCCGGCTCCTCGGTTCCGTAATTGAGTGACAACAGCTTCGCTTGCGCCGAACTACAGTATTGGCAATCAGTGACGCGCTCTCTATAATCAGCGCTTTGCTTCAGGAGCGAGACTTTTGCCAATACCATTCATCGAAGACAACGATCAAACGCGCGCGCGTCACGCTCACCTGGAGGCGTTGCGCCGGCTCGTAGGAAACGTCTACCCAAACAAGTTCGAGCGCAGTCAGGTGGTCAAAGCCGGCCGCGAGGATTCGATCACCGATGTGGTCGAAAAGTTCCGAGGGTTCGAACCTACGTCTGCGGAAGGAGGACGGCCGGCCCCTGAAGCGATTGAAGAGGCAAACCAGCAACTGAATAAGGTGGTAGTGCGCTTGGCAGGACGAATCGCTTCGCCGCCTCGCGTGATGGGCAAGGCAGCGTTTGTGCACCTCTCGGATGGCGTGTCACGCTTCCAGATTTACATCCGCAAGGCCGACGTGAAGGCTGTCAACAATGACACCAGAGCGCCGATGGAAGCTGAAGGCAAAGGCTGGGAACTCTTCGAGCTTTTAGATCACGGAGACTTCATCGGCACCGTGGGCTACCTCTTTATTACCAAAACCGGCGAGCTTTCGCTCCACGTGGTGAGTTTGCAGTTTCTGGCCAAAGCACTGCTGCCCCTTCCGGACAAGATGCACGGCATTCACGATCCTGAGATTCGGCAGCGTCAACGCTATGCAGATCTCATCGCGGGCAGCCTGAAATTGGAACGTGAGGAAGGCGAGCTAACCCCGCGTGAAGTCTTTGAGCGGCGCTCGGCGATCATCCGGGAGATGCGCCGCTTTTTGGAAGACCACGGGTACGTGGAGGTCGAGACACCGATGCTCACCCCTAAGGCCACCGGCGCCGCTGCCAGGCCTTTCAAGACTCATCACAACGCGCTGGACATCGACTTATACGCGCGCATTGCACCTGAGTTGTACTTGAAACGACTCCTGGTAGGTGGCTTCGAGAAGGTTTACGAA
>JBGTLM010000038.1:0-23876 GCA_041744135.1 Pyrinomonadaceae bacterium | reverse complement strand
ACGGTTTCGCGAGCCCTGGAAAATCACGTCTTTCATTTCCGCGCCACGCAGATGTTTGACGCGTTGTTCTCCCAAGACCCAGGCAATTGCATCGGCAACGTTACTCTTGCCGCAGCCGTTAGGCCCGACAACTGCGGTTATTCCGTCGCCCGTGAAGAGAATTTCTGTGTAGTCCGCGAAGGATTTGAAGCCGGTGATCTCTAGCCGTTGGAGTTTGAACATGCTTGGTTGCTGGCCCGCGCGAGCATAATTAAACCTTCTGAGGCAACTTAACGGGTGGTGCCAATATAAGTTGGAGTTGCTTAGAATGTCAACCAAAACCTGAAGTGAGCCGACTTTACTGAAGTCACAAGCAAGGTTAAACCCGCTTGGGCCGATTAAGCGCCACGAGATTTTCAAAATCGCTTTTGAAGGGCACCTCAGTCTTGCAGAGACGCCAAAGGGGTCTCCAGCCGTTAACGCCAGGTTTACGGAGGCTGACTGTCGAAACTTTTAGCCGTGGATGAACGCGGATAACGCGGATCTGAAAAAAACAGCATCGACTGCTTGTCCGCTTCTTTCTGAATCCGGGCTCAACAGCCTAAATCACCTTAGTAGTTTCGCTGCCCAAGTTGCAGTCGCGTCAGTGTAACCTTATTACAGCGTTATTTACCGCGTTCCCGACCAGGGTAACGGACTCACAGCTGGACCGCCAACGTCTCTGCTGCGAGTCTAGTCTGGCGCTTGCCGGTTCGTTCCCGTCAGGCTTCCCCACGCCAAACGAATATCGAGGCCGGTGCGAGCATCGGCGGGACGCCGCCTTTAAAGCGCTGACGATATTCATCCGAGTGGAGAAACGCATGACCATATCCGGCGCTTACGCGTGACAGCGCCACTTGCTCGTTGCAGACGTCTCCGTCGGGTTTGCTAAATACATTCATCTTGTTAGCCTGAAATCGTAACCGGAGAAGTTGTTGTCGGGCTCGTCGTCAGGGTTCGGGCGCAGCTAACCGAACAAACTGCAGGAGCACAAACGCCGGAGGAGACAATTTCAATCTGGTCCACATAGTGGACTAATACTTAGTGCGTAATACTGAGCTATATTTCGCATCCTCGCGGCAATTTCAAAGGCAAGTAATCGCTTACTGCGTTGGCCCAACCGCATCACGCTGAACATACAGAAGCAGATTCACACCTGGACGGAGGGGATAACTGCCAGCCGAGTTAACGCCGGAATGTACCTGTTGATAAAGAGCGCCGAAGTTCGTCTGAACCTCTGCTCCCTGACTTTCGGAAGCGATGATCACTGGTTCGCTTGACGAGGTCATGCGACCATGGTAACCCACCCCCGTGTAGTCGCGCAGGTACCATGGCAGAGGCCAATAGTCCGATGACACGATAGTGATCCCAGTCTTTGTGCCCCGCGTCGTACGTTGGGCGACTTTTTCAATCTCATCGACCAGCGCCAACATCTCTCGACGAGTGTGCGCATAAACGTAGACATACGACTGGGCATCGTTGTCGTAATTAAAAAAATTTAGATCGACTGTCTTATATCCGCTGAACGCTAATGCCAGGAGCATCAGACCGATGATCAGACGAATCTTTCCCCACGCCCAATCATAGATTACTTGTAGTGTGTAGCCGGTGATCAGCGCGAGGGGAACCACAAAATTCAAAACCAGCCACGGCGTTTTGTAGCTTATCAGGGAATAAGCAGCCAGCAAGCCGAACGCCCACAAAGCTGAAAACAACGCGAAAGCGTTGCGAGGTTTCCAAATTATCAGCGCTGCTCCAATGGCTCCCAGAACTATAAGCGGCGGCTCTTGTCGCCACAACCACCAGACGTAAGTCGTGATTGGCTGAACGTGAGCCTCCTTTCCTGTCTTGGTCCAGAACTCAAAAGTCTTCACGGCATCGTAAACGCCCTTGGGGTAGTTGGTGAAAAAGGACGAGTAGAAAAAAACGTTGACTCCGACGAATACAATAATCGCGATTAGAGCCAAAAGAGCTAATTTCTCTACCCCACCCAGTCTTTCCATCGCACTGGTTTGCGGGTTGGTTTTTCGCCCGCGTTCCGACCGCTGCCGTTTTCTGTCTGCCTGATTCTCACGAAAGAATTTGTTCCTCGACCACAGATAAAAATGTGTGGTTGCTAGAGCAATTGCCAATACTGCCGTCGAAATGACGGCTGTCTCCTTGGTCGCAAACAGAAGCGCCGTCGACACCGATGCCAGCATCAGGTATACAGGGTTGCCGACTTCGTAGTATTTCAAACCAGCCACCACCACGCCGAGTGTGAAGAAGACGAACGGTGTTTCGTGAATGAAGTAGCGAGAGAGATAAACAGCTCCGGGCGAAACAGCCAGCAACGCTGCTGCACAGAGAGTGCCGACCGTGCCGATTCGCCGGCGCAGGAGGAGCACGAGCCAGATGGTTCCCAGCCCAAAGAGTGCGGGAACGATCCTCACAGTCACTGTGTTTAGTCCGTAGTTGTTTTGAGCTGACTGACCAAAAAGAAACCTAAAGATCCAGGGAATTATGGCGGAAAAGTAATAGAGAGTTGGACCGTGATAGTTCCCTGGATCGTATTGGTAAAACCCTTCACGGACAAGCCGGACGAGGAAATTCCCATTCACTCCCTCGTCATGATGAAAGGGCACGAGATTGAGATTGTACAAACGGAGAATTGCTCCCACAGCCATGATGAAGAGGCTGCTAATGAGCCAGGTCCGATCCGAAAGGTCGCGCGTTTTAGGCGAGCCGGAAACCTCCGGGGGTGTTATCTTCGGCGGCGCGATGTCGGATCTGCGATTCTTCTTACGGTTGCGCGATTTTGTAGAGGCGGTACCCACCTGCTTCTCCTACCTTCGTAAAGCGCGAAAAGAACTGGTCGTTTACGTTGGCCGCATGACGTTCATGCGGACCGAGGACTGCGTACTTGATGTCATATTTCCCTGGCAGTCCGCCCGCGTCTGGCCCACCTGCGTAGAGCCGCTTGATCTCGCCTTCACGTTCGCGGTATTCAAGACCATGCGTCCAGATGTGCCCAGGATAACCCATTAAGGATCGTCTTCCGGTCAGAAACACCGGATGATTGTGTACAGGAGCATGAACAATTCTGGCCTGCGGCTCCGTCTCACGTTTGACGATTTCCGCGAACTGAATCCCCAGACGATCAAACACTTGATACTTAGCGGAGCTGAAAAGGATAGTTGCAACGTCCACGCTTCCGGCCAGCGTTACACCAACAAATAGCATTACGGCAAGGATGCGGCGCGGACCGCGCTGATGCCAAAGACGCGCCAGCAGCAAGGCTACTATCGGCGCGGAGGCCAACCACCAGTAGAACAAGACTTTGATATTGTCCCATACCCACGGGGCCATTTTGACCAGATTCGGCACAATGAAACAAAGTGTGAAAGGCAAATAGAAAAGTAGTACCCGCTGCGATATGAGACGGTTCTTGCCAAGCCAGAGTATTGCCGCCAGGATCAACGGAATGAATAGTCCTGTGTTCTTTAACCAGAACCAGACAGGATTGTCTTTTTCGCGATCCCAGCCGAACTGCCAATCAAAGAAAGTGGCGGCGTCAACCGAGCTGTTGTGTGTTGACCACCACATTTGGGGAAGAGCAACCAGCGAAGCCGCCAGAAAGAACGGTATCCAGTCACGCCAGCGTCGTTGAACCAGTGTGATACAACCTGCCACCGCCATCACCGCTATGAAACTATGAGCGTGAACCAGGGGCAGCAAGCCAGCGATGATTCCGGCGGCTGCCATGCGGTGGGCGGATGAAAAACGGAGACGTTGAGACGCAGAGACGCGGAGATGCTGTCTACCGTTACGCACTGTCAGCTTCTTTTGCTTTTGCTTCCTCCTCTTACTCTGGCGATCACCCGTCATCCCTGCTCCCCGTCCCCATGTCGCGGTGGCATTCTCTCCCGTGTCTCCCCGTCCCCCCATTTCCGGGTCGTTCCCGGCCAGCCACCATTGTGTAAATACTATGACCGCGATCGGTAATCCGAGCAGCATCCCTCGCTGTGGAACCAGCAGCGTGGATATCGCGTTGCCCCAACGCCAGGTTGTGTTTGGAATAATCGTTAAAGAGTTGGGAATACTCTTGAGCATCGCCGAGAGACCTTGATCGTATTGCTTCGCTTGCTCCCACAAGAGAACCCAACCGAAACCTCCGTTTAGAATCACCAGTAGCGGCGTTATCACGGCGGCAAGTCGATCTCGCACCATTTCAAGCGCCCAGCGGTGCAACAACCCCACGAATGAGACGCCGAGGATGAAATTTTCAATGAACATCGATTGGCGAAGATCTGCCCCGCAGCGCACAAAGATTGCCGACACAAAGTCAGTGAGAAAAGGATAAGTAAAGCGTACTCCGGCGTAAGTGGGATCTTCAGGCGGAAAGTTATTTCCATAAGCGAAGCTGGTGATGACGCTCAAGTGGAAAGGCAGATCGCCGAAGTTGTTGAGCACACCGGTGTAGATGCCGTCCGGCACTTCGATCATTGCGCGGCTGAAGACTCGCCACAGAACTATTGAGATCGCCGTGTAGAAAAGAACATAGCCGAACGGGGCTTTAGCGGGATGAAGCAACGAGCGTCTGATGCTTTGTGAGGCCGCGGTCAAGTCGTCCTCTACCACTCGCCAACGCGTGGCATCTCGCAATGATCCAAACGGGATCGCCAGGACCACCACTGTGAGCGCGATCGCCAATGGCGTCAGCCCTATGAAGGAGGCGATCACGAAGCCGACCAATCCTAGCGCCGCCAAACCTATGCAAGCTCCGGCGCAGAGACGAGAAGCAAAGGACGCGGCTTCGTCGTAGAGATAAGTGGTAACCGTCCCGCTGGCAGTCACGAACAACGCAAGCACAAGCGAAATAAGCATGGGTCCGCAAGACGGTGTACTTCGGAAGTACTGCTGCTTGGTTCCGCCCGGGTCCTTTTTCCTGAATGAGTCTTCGAGCTTTCGATCTGACGGCGCGGATTATACGCGAAGGCTGGTGGATAGTCGCAGTGGGCTACTCCAACGCCACTCAACACTGAGACAATTGTACAACTCAGCGAATTTGCAGATGAAGTTGATTTGATGATTTGTGAGTTCTTTGAGACTGTCCCCGAGGGGTGTAGCCGCTTCCTCACATCCGGCGGAAAAGCCGTAGCGAAGATCGCATAGCTGACTTAAAAGCTCATGGCGAAACCGAACCATCACCCACTGATCTGTCCCGCTAACCTGATTGCGTCACTGCATGTTATCGTTAAGTTTCGTCTAAGAGAGGATAAATCAATGCTCCGAGCAGGTATCGTAGGCTTGCCCAATGTAGGCAAATCTACGCTTTTCAATGCCCTGACCGCACAGACAGCTGCGCTGGCGGCAAACTATCCATTTGCTACCATTGAACCAAATGTAGGCGTTGTGCCGGTTCCTGATGACCGGCTAGGGCCCTTAGCGAAGTTGGTGAAGACCTCTGTCATCGTACCGGCTTCGGTGGAATTCCTGGATATCGCCGGGCTGGTGCGGGGAGCTTCGAAGGGGGAGGGACTGGGCAATCAGTTTCTCGCAAACATACGGGAGACTGATACGGTGGTCCAGGTAGTGCGTTGCTTCGCAGACGAAGGCGTCATTCACGTCGAAGGTTCCGTCGATCCGCAACGAGACATTGAGACGATTCAAATAGAACTCGCACTCGCAGATCTGGCGACCGCCGAGCGCCGCCGCGATAAAGCGGTGAAGAACATCAAGAGCGGCGACAAAAACGCCCGCGCCGAATTGACAGTTATTGACAAGGTTCAGCCCGTACTCGAGCAGGGCAAGTCCGCGCGGACGGTTTCGCTTACCGACGAAGAACGCGCGGTTGCTCGAGGCTTTTTCTTCCTGACTATGAAACCAACAATTTATGCGGCGAACGTTGACGAAGCAACGCTGGCAAATCCCGAGGAGCACGCCGGCGCACGGGCCGTGCGCGAGATCGCCGAACGAGAAGGTGCTGAATGTTTGGTTATCTGCGCTCAACTGGAGGCTGAGCTGGTCGCTTTGCCCCCCGAAGAACGCATTGATTACTTAAACAGTCTTGGTGTCTCGGGGAGCGGCGTCGACCGGCTAATTAAGACTGCTTATCACCTGCTGGGTTTGATGTCGTTTCTGACGGCGGGAGAAAAGGAAGTGCGGGCCTGGACAATTCCACAGAATACTCGCGCGCAGGAGGCGGCAGGCGTGATTCACTCGGACATTGAACGTGGATTCATTCGGGCCGAAATAGTGAGCTACCAAGATCTGGTTCGCGTCGGCTCAAACGCAGGCGCGCGGGAGCAAGGACTAACGCGTCTGGAAGGCAAAGACTACCTCATGCAGGAAGGCGATGTGGTCAATTTCCGCTTTAATGTCTAAGTGCTTCGCGCGCGCCCGATTCAGGATTTGTCTGGCCTCGACTAGACTCTCCTTCGTATCCGAATCTTCCGGCCGCTTTTCCGAGGCTATTTGGCTGCTTCATACTTCTCAGTGCGGCCACATATAATTTCAGTTCCTTCATTTGATTGCGCGACGCCTGAGTGGCACGTGTCGCCTCGTCCTACACGAGACGTGCGATCAGCTCCCATCGATCGTATTTCTGTTCCGGTGTCATTGCTTCAGTGTACTTCCGAGAATAGCTCTTAGACGATAAGGATGATTCAAGCGCGCAGGTTACTTAGTGTGTTCTCGCAATCAGTGCGCCTTGCTGGGCATTAGGTGTCCCGCACGGAGTCTCCGTTACGGCCGTCCCTGACAATGTCAATCAACGCGTCCAGTCGCCGATTTGTATTAGCTTGAGACTCCGCAAGATTAGCTTGAGACGCTGCAAGGTTAGCATGAGATTCCGCAAGCTTGGCAAATCTCTCTTCGTTTTGTATCTGAAGGTCAACCAAGTGGTTTATCTTGTAATCATGTCCCCGTACGTCGCGGCGCGCGCGCAATCCCGCATTGACGAAGAGCTTCGCTATTCGTTCTAACCTGTCAAGTCTTTGTTCTGGAGTCATCCTTTGGCCTTTCGGTGAGGTGGTCTATGACTCATCATCTCCCAGACTTCAGGAATTGGTCAAGAAACTGAGTGTAACCGAGTAGCCGTTTTAAAAGCCTGCCAGGCGATGAGACCTTCCGACGGTGAAGGCTTGTAAGTTGGAAAGTTTTGCCAACAAGGAGTTCAGCGTAGCAGGGCGCGGATCGCAACGAGGATTAGATAGCCAATGGCGACTACGACGGCGAGTTTGATGAGCGCCACTGCAAGCCCGAATAGAAAACCCAAGATACCCAAGGTGATTCCCGCCGCCGTCAAAACCAGTGGTATGCCAACCACCAGAACGAACAACCCCAAGAGTATTACACCGACGACTCTAAAAATATCCTGCGCTTCTTTCATATCTATTCTCCCAACCCGTCATTCACGTTCTGATTAAAATGGCCCGGTTTCCCGCGCTCGTCGGGGTATACGAAGATGAACTGGCGGGCGTTCCCTCGAAGATTTCTTAGTATAATCCCCGTAAAAGAAGCTATTCCGATCTGTGCTAAGCTGCAGGTGAAACGAATATTCGGATGCCTTCTATAATCTCCGCGGTCAGCCGAGTGCAGCTGGTTTAGGCGACACGCAGGAGAAAGATTGTTAACCATGAATGGTCCTGCCAGCGGAGATCTTTTCGGTGGAATAGTCCCGGAGCCTAAAGGGACAGCGGAAGGAGCTTTCGCTCCTTTGGCGGAGCGGATGCGCCCGCAATCTCTCGACGAATTTGTAGGTCAGAGCCATCTCGTTGGCGAGGGTCGGATTCTGCGGAGGATGATCGAGGGCGCGGGAAACTTACCATCCTTAATTCTCTGGGGCGCGCCCGGCACCGGGAAAACCACCCTCGCTCGACTTCTTGCGCATAAAGCCCAGGCCCGTTTCGTAGCGCTATCCGCAGTTTTTTCCGGAGTGAAAGATCTTCGACAGGCTATTGCGGATGCCCGGAACGAACGCAGGTTTGGTAGTCGAACAATCCTTTTTATCGACGAGATTCATCGCTTCAATAAGAGTCAGCAGGATGCGCTCCTACACGCGGTGGAAAATGGAACCCTCACCATGATTGGCGCCACTACGGAAAATCCTTCCTTCGAAGTAACGGGCGCCCTGTTGTCGCGTTCCCGGGTGCTGGTTCTCAACCAACTTACCGACGAGGAAATAGCTGTAATCCTGCAGCGCGCTCTCGATGATGATAAACGCGGCCTGGCCCATCTCGTGACAGAAGTTTCAGATGAATTGATCCGAAGAATCGCCCACTCGGCCGGCGGAGATGCCCGCGTGGCCTTAGCTGCTCTCGAAGCAGCGGTCGAATCTACACCAGCCGACCAGAAAGGAGTGCGCAGGATTACAGAGCAAATTGTTATTGAAGCGCTGGGACGCGCACAATACGCTTATGATAAAGGCGGCGAAGAGCACTACAATCTTGCCTCAGCCCTAATTAAATCGCTGCGTAACTCCGACGTTAATGCTTCTCTTTACTGGCTGGCGCGGTTGATTGAAGGTGGGGCCGATCCTGTGTTTATCGCGCGCCGTTTGTGCATTCTGGCTTCGGAAGATATTGGACTCGCAGATCCGCAGGCGATGGTGCAGGCTTCCGCAGCGGCGGAGATCGTACAACTTATTGGTCTGCCTGAGGGTTTGTTCCCGCTATCGCAGGCGACTATCTATCTCGCGAACGCTCCGAAGTCCGATGCGGTAAAGCGCGCGTATCATGCTGCGGTTTCAGACGCTGCGCAAACCGCCCGGGAACCGGTTCCGCTGCACCTGCGCAATGCGGTGACACCTTTAATGAAGCATGTCGGCTACGGCGAAAGTTACCGGTATGTTCACCGTGACCCCGGCGCCAAAGAAGAAATGCAGTGCCTCCCTGAGAGTTTGCGCGGACATAAGTACTACGAAGAAGACACGTAGAGCTCTGACTTGAAAACGGATGAGTACACAGAAAACTGACAAAGAACTTGCGTTTCTGCACGACCTGTTTGTCGCAACAGACTGGGGTGAGAGATTCGCCCAGTTGGTCGACGAGCACATCAAGCTTCCTAAGAAGGGTCGCGCACTCTATTTGGGATCAGGAACAGGCGGGCACGCTATTGCGCTCCAGGAACGAGCAGTCGAGGTGAAATTTCTCTGTATTGAGGAAAATGAGGAATATCTGGAACTGGCCAACGCCAAAGCGACGGCAGTGAAAGACGCACCAGATTTACGCCAGGGTAAGTTGGACCAACTGGAATTGGACGATAACCAATTCGACTTCGTGATAGGCGATGGTTCAATGGTGGCCCTACCGCGGATATCAGCAATGCTCGCCGAAATGGTGCGCGTGGCAAAGCCTGACGCGAATGTGGTGCTTAGTCTTGCGACCGCCGGGAGTTTCGGTGAATTCTTCTCTCTTTACTGGGAGGTGCTGCACAATTGCGGACTGCAGGGCCACGAATCAAACGTCGAAGGGCTCATCACTGAACTACTGACCGCCTCTGAGGTGGAGGAATTCGCCGAGCAGGAGGGACTCGAAGAAGTAGCATCCTGGTCCCGCATCGAAGAGTTCAATTTCGACTCAGGAGAACGATTTCTTAACTCGCCCTTGATCTCTGATTTTCTGATGAATCGCTGGCTGGAATTTATTCCTGAAGAATCTCGAGCGTGCGTTCGGAGGGCCATTCCTGGGGTCGTTAACGACGATAGACACGAAGCGGACTTCACGCTTTCGGTAAAGGCTACGGTGTTAAACGGTCGCAAGGGTCGTACTCATTAAATAACAAGGCTGGGTTACTTCTCCTTAACCTCTTTTCTTGCTTCTTCTTCTCCCTCGTCCAAACCGTCCTTAAAGGCGCGCTTGCTCTGACCTAGGGCCTTTGCCAATTGCGGAAGCCGGGTAGCGCCGAAAAGGAGAAAGATCACGACGGCGATTGCGACGAGCTCTGTAGTTCCGAGTCCGCCGATTGCGAGTATTGTTTGAATCATATTGCCCTCTTTCAGTTGAGTAAACCGCAGCTACGTGAGCGGCATCACTCACCGTTGTTGGATTCGTAGAAGAGATATTTCCTCCACGTCTCGTCGGCCCGGCCAAGGTAACGCATGATTTGCCGATTGACGTGTAGAGAGAAGCCTCGCGGCCTGCGCAATAAGTGCATTCCCGATTCCTCGGGCGTCCGGTTTCCCTTGCGGTGGTTGCAGCGTTTGCAGCACGCAACCAGATTGTCCCACGCGGACTCCCCTCCACGTGAGCGGGGCAGTACATGGTCCAGTGTCAGTTCCGAGGGGGTATACTGTCTGCCGCAGTACTGACAGGTTGAATGATCGCGCAGCAAGATGTTCTTGCGTGAAAGTGATCGCCTCTCAAAGGGAATGTGAATGTACTCCGTCAACCGGATGACCGCCGGCGCATGGATCGCCAGCCTCGCGGAATGAAGCATGTGACCGTTGTGCTCCTCGACACGAGCTACACCCTTAAAGATCATCACAACTGCGCGCCGTTCGGTGCACACGTTGATGGGCTCAAAGGAAGCATTCAGCACTAAAACTCGGCCGTTCATTCTGGGGCTGATATTACGCGAGCCCGCAAGATAGTGTCAAAAATGCCCGCAACCCTTTTTGGTTGAGCGCTTCTGGACGTCGCTGGGTCATGGCGGCCTTCCTACCATTCAAGTGCCCACTTTGGCGCGAAAAGCTGTATGGATGATTCGGATGGCGGCAGCAGCTAGTCTTTTGAACTCTAAGACTATCTGGCTCGTAGGCATTCTAATCCGTTCGATTGCAACCCAAGGTGTATCGAAACGCCTCTCAATGTAATGGTAGTTTGAGAGAGTCTTAGCGGGCTTATTCGCGCTTACCTGCTGACTAAATAATAAATCAAAGCGGTTCCTGCAAGTGTTAAAGCGACACGTATGGTTGATCTTCGAAACCGCTATCGATGTACGAGTGTCGGTTCCCGGACGGTCGCGCACGTTTATGATAAGAAAGAAGGGCGCTGAGAGCCGCCGTGCTGCTGGACAGGCTCCAGGCAACAATCGTTTACCTTTCATAGCGAAACCGGTCCGTCGCATCGACCAGAGCATCGATGATGCCGGGTTCGGTAACAGAATGGCCGGCATCAGGAATGATCTTGAAGTCTGCTTCGGGCCAGGCCCGGTGAAGCTCCCACGCGCTCATGATAGGACAGACAATGTCGTAGCGACCCTGCACGATCACGCCGGGGATGTGTCGAATTTTGTCGACGTTGGTGATCAGATAGTTATCGGTATCGAAGAAGATGTTGTTGACAAAGTAATGACACTCGATCCTGGCCAGGGCTAGTGCTGTGTGCGGTTCCGCGTAATGCTCTATCAGGTTGTGATCGGGAAATAGTTTTGAAGTGCTGCCCTCCCAGATTGACCAGGCTCGGGCTGCCTCAAGACGGATTCCTTCATCGTCGCTCATTAACCGCTTGTGATACGCGTGCAGCATGTCGCCGCGTTCAGATTCGGGAATAATGCGCACATATTCTTCCCACGTGTCCGGGAAAATCGCGCTCGCGCCTTCTCCCTCCTGATAAAACCAGCGAATCTCTCGCGGGCGACAGAGGAATATTCCCCGTAACACTAAATAGGTAACGCGTTCAGGATGCGTTTCAGCATAAGTCAGCGCCAGCGTGCTGCCCCAGGATCCGCCAAAGACCTGCCAGCGATCAATACCGAGGTGTTCGCGCAAACTCTCAATGTCCTCGACCAGGTGCCAGGTTGTATTGTCTTCGAGGTTGGCGTGCGGCGTGCTCTTACCGGAGCCGCGTTGATCGAAAAGCACTACACGATAGGCCTGCGGGTCGAAGTACTGCCGATAAAAATGCTGGAGACCGCCACCCGGCCCACCGTGGAGAAACACAACCGCCTGGCCTTTTGGATTTCCACACTGCTCGTAGTAAAGATTGTGGATTTCTGAGACCTTCAAGCGGCCCGTGTCAAAAGGTTGAATCGCGGGATAAAGTGTTTTCATGGACAGCATGATACAAAAGCAGTAGCCAAAGTGAAATCTTCCGGCTCCGGTACGAGTCGGAGCGGAAGAAGTTATCCCTCATAGTTCACCGGCCGCGCGATTGTCAATACAAAAACTTTCTTAGCCCCGGAGGTTATCAAAGCCGCTGCACATGCCGATACGGTGGCTCCGGTGGTGAAGACATCATCGACAACCAGAACGCGCTCGTTTTGGATCAAACGTGGATACCGCACGCTGAAGGCTTCCGCGACCGTCTCTCGACGTCCCCTGGCATCCATGCCGGCGCGATGCCTTTCGGAATGAAGGGTGCGAATAAGGCTTACTTCATCGAATGGCAGCCGCACCGCGCGCGCCAACGCGCTGCCTATTATTGCAGCCTGGTTGAAACCTCTCGCCTTTTCACGATCAGGATGGAGCGGGACTGGTATGACGCGCGTTACTTGATCCAAGGGTGCGCGTTCCTGAGTTTCTACCAACAAGCTAACCAGACGCTGAGAAATGTACGGCTCGCGTTTGAGCGCCAGCACCGAAGCGCGGAGGGCTCCTTCATAGGCTCCACAGGCGCGGGCTGCCGTAAAGGGATCTCTATCGCAACGCCGGCAGCGAACTTGATCTGGTTTTTCCGGCGCGATAGTAGCCAACGAGAGTGCGCCACATTTCCAACAGATGATATCCGTGGGCGTAAATGTCCGAGTCTCGCGCCAGCACGGCGCACAAGCAATACCGAGACACCTGTCTTCAACGCTGGCACCGCAGAGCGAGCACGCTTGCGGATAAACGAGTGAGAGCAGGGCGTTATAGATCGAGTTGACAGTGCGCGTGAGGAGCATGGTCGTAGCGCGTGAGGAACCCAGCCAAAAACTAACGGCCTCCTGAGTTGACTCAGGAGGCCGTGATTATGTCACCGGGCGTATCAAAGTACTAATCCTCGTCCACATGGAGCAGTCCACGCTCGTGAAGGTCCTGACAACGAACACAGTGGCGAGCCCACGGGACAGCATCGAGCCTCTTATCGGGCAAGGCTTCGCCACAATGAACACACTTGGCATATTTTCCAGCTTCGATTCGCTCCAAAGCCTCATCAATCAGATTCAATAGTCGACGATCATTGTCAGACATGGAGACCAGCAGTTCTTTGGTGTATGCATTTGCCGCCATGTCTGCCGGATCTTGAGTCGCCTCCGCATCGCGCTCCCGGCTATAGAGTTCAGCCTGTTGGACCTGACCCACCAAACTTTCCCGGCGGCCAAGCAACCTGTCGCGGAAAACTCTCATTTTTCTTTTTTCCATTATTAATCAGTCCTCCACTGACTCGTTAAAGGATCATCCGGTCCGACCGTGATCCGACCCATGTTATCACTTCTGGTAAGGCAACCCATGAATGATGGTGTAAGCTCTGTACAACTGTTCGAGCAGAACCACTCGGGCCATCTCGTGAGTCAGCGTCAAGCGGGAAAGTGACCAGCGCTGTGTCACGTTAGATGAAAGTTCAGGCGAAACACCATTCGGTCCGCCAATAATGAATACCACTTCCTTAATACTGCTGTTCTCCCAACTCCTCACCTGAGCGGCCATCTCCTCCGAACTCAACTGAATACCGCTGGGATCCAGCAAAACTGTCACGGAGCCGCTGGGCAGCCGGTCTGAGATGCGCTTCGAATCCCTATCGATGCCTGCTTTTGTCCCAGGACTCTCCTTAAGCTCAGTCACTTCCGGGCGGGCGAAGTGTGAGAGTCGCTTCAGATACTCGGCGCTGAGCGCTCTCAGTCGAGCGTCCCTCGTCTTCCCTGGCCAAATGAGGCGCAAACGCATCTTTCAAGAAAGGATGAAGGCGGAAGGAAGAAAGATGAAATTCTTCGTAATGAACATGGAGTTCACCCTTCCGCCTTCATCCTTTCGCCTTCATCCTTCACTAGACGCGCCAGTCTTTCATAAAGATTCTTGCGGCTGATGCCCAGTATCCGCGCTGCCTCAGTCTTATTACCGCGCGTAGCTGCTAGCGTTTCGGCTACATACTCGGCTTCCACTTCAGCTAGGGATTGCGGTTTTTGTCGCTTCCGCTGGACCTGGACGGCGGCCCGAATCGCCTCCGGAAGATCCGATACCTCCAGCCGATTGCCCGTTGCAATGATCACTGCCCTCTCGATCGTATTTGCCAGTTCACGCACATTGCCGGGAAACTCATATTCCTTTAGTAAGGCCAGCAAATCCGGCGCAACGGCACTTATTTTTCGGCCGTGCTTGGCCGCGTAGGCCTTCAAAAAAGCCTGGACCAGTTTGGGCAGATCCCGCGTCCGCTCTCGCAGAGGTGGCAATAGAATGTGAACCACATTCAGCCGGTAAAAAAGATCCTCGCGAAAATCGCGCCGATCCACGGCCGCCGTTAGGTCCACGTTAGTCAAAGCAATCAGTCGCGCGTCCACCTTGATCGTGATACGTCCACCCAGCCGTTCAAACTCGCGAGTTTCGATTACGCGCAGCAGTTTTGCCTGCGAGTCTTTGGTCAAGTAAGCAATTTCGTCGAGCACGATAGTGCCTTTGTCGGCAGCTTCGAAACGTCCCGGCTTCGCCTCGGTGGCGCTCGTAAAGGCCCCCCGCTCGTACCCAAAAAGCTCCGCCTCGAGCAGGTCGCTCGGCAGGGTTGCACAATCGATCTTCACGAAAGCTCCGGAAGCACGACTGGAGTGCGAATGAATATGAAGCGCCAGCGCGTCCTTGCCGGCCCCCGATTCACCGGTCACCAGAACATTCGCATCAGTCGCAGCGACGCGTTCAGCGAGGCGCATAGCCTCGCGCATCGCTTCAGACTGCGCGAATAGCTCAGTCACGACTCGTCTCTCAAAGAACTATTCGACTCGCCGCCGAACTCGGATGGTAGGGCTATTCGCTTAGACTCTCGCCAGAGACGTTCCAGGTCATAAAACTTTCGCGCCTTGTCTGAGAACACGTGAACTATGAAGTCACCATAATCAAGAAGGATCCATTCGGCGCTCTTATAGCCCTCAACTCGCGCGGCGGCGGTGCCGGACTTCTTCAGTTGTTCAAACACCTCGTCAGAGATCGCCTGCACTTGACGTTCGTTGTTTCCGCTGGCAATCACAAAGTAGTCGGTAAAGGTGGCAATTTGTCTCAGATCAAGGACCACCAGCTCGAGAGCCTTCTTATCACCGGCAGCCTGCAGGGCCCCCAGAATTCTCTCATCGAGTTCCTCGAGTGCTTTCGTATTCGTTATCGCCTTGAGTTCAGCATGCGTCGTTGGATTCAGCGATTGTTCTTTGGCGGTGGAATTATGCTTCATTCGGTTCTCTGTATAACTCATACTTTCTAATGTAGTCTGTCACCGAAGGGGGAACCAGCCTGGTTAATTGACTCCAATCGTCTTGGCGGAGTGCGCGTCGGATCTCGCTGGCGGAATTCTGCAGCATCACGGCGTCCGTGATGTATATCCTCTCACCCGCGGGATCATGAACGACCCGCGCAAGCTCCTTAGACCCGCGCAAGTCAACAATGCGCTCACGCACGGATGAATTGACCAAATCCGAATTGAGGTCGTAACCCGGTCTCGTGACAACGATATGGTTAACCAGCGCCAGCAGCCGTTCCCATTCACGCCACGTTGTGATTTCGGACCACGAGTCGGCACCCATCACGAAAAAAAGATCCGCGGACTCGCCAAACTCAGACTTAAAGTGCGCCAGAGTATCTACCGTGTAACGCCGTTCGGGGATCCCCAGCTCGAATGTCGACACATGGAGCCGAGGGTCTTCCTGGGTTGCCAACACCAACATCGCATAGCGATGTATGGCCGGCGTGACTGGTCGCGTCAGCTTGTGGGGCGGCAACTGTGCCGGCACGAACAGCAGTTCATCGATCTCAAAGAGCTCAGAAACTTTTTTCGCGACTTCAATGTGCCCTAAATGAACTGGATCAAACGTCCCGCCATAGATAGCAATACGCCTTCTGCCGTTCATTAACTCTTCCGGGGATTACAAAGCCAACTCCACGATGTCATTGGTTTTGGCCGATTCCTTCAGTTCGGTCAGTTTGGCGGCCATGGCGTTAACAAGCTCGCGGATGCCTTTATTAGTCACCGACGAAACTGCAAAGAACAATTTGCCGTCACTCTCTGCTTGACGCTTCAGCGACTCCAATCGCTCTGGTTCCTCCAGGGCATCAATCTTTGTGGCCACCACGAACTGAGGCCGTTTCGCCAGTGCGGGGTTGTACGAAGTTAACTCGTGATTTACTGTCTGGTAGTCAGCGACTGTATCTCGGTCTGAGAGAGAAGAAACATCAACTAGATGAAGCAGGAGAGTAGTTCTTTCGATATGCCGCAGAAAACGATCGCCTAACCCGGCACCCTCGTGGGCCCCCTCAATTAAGCCCGGGATGTCAGCGACCACGAAAGTTCTAAAATCGCCCAGAGCCACTACTCCGAGATGGGGTTCCAAGGTGGTGAATGGATAGTCCGCGATCTTGGGTTTGGCGGCGGAGACTGTCGAGATGAACGTTGACTTTCCGGCGTTAGGAAACCCTACCAAGCCTACATCGGCGAGCAGCTTTAACTCCAGCTGCAACTCGAGTTCTTCACCCTCACCTCCCTGCTGATGGTAGCGCGGCGCACGATTGGTTGAAGTAGCAAAATGCGCGTTACCAAACCCACCGCGTCCGCCGCGCGTGGCCAGCCACTTGGCACCATCAGTTGCCAGGTCCTGTAGAAATTGTCCACTTGTTACCTCAAAGATCTGAGTGCCCAGTGGCACACGAACTTCTACATCTTCGCCATCTCGTCCTGAGCAATTTGAGCCCTCGCCGTGCATTCCGCGTCCGGCGATATGTTCAGGGTTATAACGCAGGTGAAGCAGAGTATTGAGGGAAGAGTCCGCAATGATCCAGACATCGCCTCCGCGTCCGCCCTCGCCGCCTGAAGGGCCGCCACGCGGCACAAACTTCTCTCGGCGAAAAGCTGTTACGCCGTTACCGCCATGCCCCCCTTGTACCCGAATCTTAACGCGATCAATAAACATAAATCGAAAGCGACGCCTTAGTCTCAATTATTAGTTGGCTCGGGCGTCGCATCGGACTGTGCTTTCCTTTCAAGCTCTATCCTGACGAAGCTAGCTCCAGTGGATACACACTTATGACCTTTCCGCCGCGGCCCTTGTTCTCAAACTTGACAATCCCTTCGATGAGCGCGAAGAGCGTGTCATCCTTGCCGCGCCCGACATTCTTGCCGGGCTTCCACTTGGTGCCTCGTTGCCGAGCCAGAATATTGCCGCCCAGAACTCGTTCGCCGCCGAACTTCTTCAGACCCAATCGTTGAGAATTTGAGTCGCGACCATTTCGAGATGAACCAACGCCTTTTTTGTGCGCCATTTGAGATTTTAGATTTTAGATTTTAAATTTTAGATCTGCGTCTGGGTCAGCACTACTCTGGCTCAATCGCAAATCAAAATCAAAAATCGCCAATCCCCTCCTATCCAATCGAATCAATTCTAATCGTAGTGTAGCCTTGCCGATGTCCCTGCTTTCGCTTGTAGTGCTTGCGGCGCTTCTTTTTAAAGACGATAAACTTTGGCCCGCGGCCATGATCAACGACGGTAGCTGAGACCTTGATTGCGCCCACCACCGGCTTATCGGAATCGGCGTCTTTGCCGGTCGACAGCAACGCATCCAGCTCAATTGACTTGCCGGCCTCTGTTCCAATCGAAGGGACTCGAATGGTGCTTCCGCGTTCCACGAAAAACTGCTTGCCGCCGGTCTTTATGATTGCATAAGGCATCTCAGGTTACCCTCTCAGACGAATCTGTTCGCCTCTGGAAAAGTTGATTATTATAGGCGGTCGCCTGCCCAAACACCAACCGCCGCCGGGGTCTCCTAGCGGCTCACACGCCCTACCTGGGATAGCCTCATCTCTTCGCAGGCACCACGCCATTTTTCCTGGCTCCATTTTGCCCCAGGAAGTACTCCATGAAACTGGTGGATATGTCGCCCGCCCGAAACTTTGGATCGTCCATTATTTTTAGGTGCAAAGGGATGGTTGTCTTTATGCCCTCGATGACCATCGCTTCCAGCGCTCGCTTCATACGTGCGATTGCCAGGTCTCGCGTCCGGGCGTGGACAATTACCTTGGCTATCATCGAGTCGTAGAATGGGGGCACTCGATAGCCGGAGTACACATAAGTGTCGACGCGGACGCCTGGTCCGCCGGGAAGGTTAAACGCGGTAATAAGACCTGGCGACGGAGCAAAAGTCTCCGGGTTCTCAGCGTTGATGCGACACTCAATCGCGTGACCGACGATCATCAAATCGTCCTGCGTATACCCCAGGGGCTCGCCCTCTGCAATCCGAATCTGATTGCGCACAATATCGGCGAGCGTCACCATTTCAGTAACCGGGTGCTCCACCTGAATCCGAGTATTCATTTCCATGAAATAGAATTGGTTATCGGTATCGAGGAGAAATTCAACCGTCCCCGCGCTCGAATATCCGAGCTTCTTGCAAGCCGCAACGGCCGCGTCACCCATCTGGTTACGAAGTTCAGGGGAAAGCACAGGCGAGGGAGCTTCCTCCAGCAGCTTTTGGTGGCGTCGCTGTATTGAACACTCCCTCTCTCCTAGATGAATGCAGTCACCATGCTCATCCGCCAGGACTTGAATTTCAATGTGACGGGGGCCTTCCACATAGCGCTCTATGTAGACGGTGCCGTCCTTAAACGCCGCGGCAGCCTCCGTTGACGCTCCCTCAAGTGCTCGACCCAACTCGTCTTCGGACCTAACTATACGCATACCGCGTCCACCGCCACCCGCAGATGCCTTGACTATGATTGGAAAGCCTATCTCGCGGGCGACCTTTCTGGCCTCTCCTTCAGACGTGATGGGGTCCGGACTGCCTGGCAAAATCGGTAGTCCGGCCTCTTTCATAGCTCTGCGGGCTTCGACCTTGTCACCCATCAGACGAATCACACTGGCCTGCGGGCCGATGAACTTTATATTGCAGGCCTCACAGATTTCGGCGAAGTAAGAAGATTCAGCAAGGAACCCATAACCCGGGTGGATCGCGTCGACGTTGAAGATCTCGGCGGTACTGATAATGGCGGGAATATTGAGGTAACTCTGAGCCGATGGAGCCGGCCCGATGCAGGCGGCTTCATCGGCAAAACGTACGTGCAAAGAATCGCGATCAACGTCGCTATGGACCGCAACGGTCCGAATTCCCATTTCCTTGCAGGTCCAGATGATTCGACATGCAATCTCACCGCGATTGGCGATCAGGATCTTTTTGAATTTGCGACTTCCCGATAGCATGGTTGATCCGAAGACAAAGTCTAAAGCCCAATGTCCTTCGGTCCAGAACCGGAATGTGGACATTGGACGTGGCAGCTACAACGGTTACCTTTTGATTCCGAAAAGCGGCTGGCCGTATTCAACCGGTTGACCATTCTCCACGTAGATCTTTACGACCTCGCCACTCGTTTCCGCCTGAATCTCATTCATTAACTTCATTGCCTCAATGATGCAAACCACCGAGTCAGGTTCAACGCGACTGCCAATCTTCACAAACGGATCAGCATTCGGTGACGCCGACCGGTAAAAGGTTCCGACGATGGGAGACGGAATCATGTAGAGATCCTGATCTTCTGAGGCAGCCGTTTCGGCTCGCGCTCCGGGATGGTCTGGAGTCGCTGAGACCTTAGCACCTCTGCTGGTGACCTTCGCCTGCTGCTCTGGAGCGGCATCTGCGACCTCAGCGCCGGCAGAGCTTGCGGCCTCAGAACCTTCCAGATCCCGGCGTACGTGAATCCGAAAACCTTCCCGTTCGAGCTCAAACTCAGCAAAACCATTTTCCTTAATCAAGGCAATGAGCTCGCGCAATTCATCCATATTCACGGAAGTCTCCAGGTGAGGCTGACGACTGCGGCGACGCCGACCCTGCGTCGGCGTATCTCGAACATCGTTTTCAAGCGGTTCAGGACTCTGTTCGTATTCGCTCTCTGGCTTACTCATTAGTTGTTTGGTTTCAAACTCTCCCAAAAGTGACGAGCCCCAAAAGACTCGGTTTGTGTGTGCCGATGATCAATTGGGGCTTATTCTGCCGACCAGCTGCGCCAAGCGGCGCGGGCGGCTCGATGTCAAGCTCTTCTTTACTTCGCTTCGTCCTCGGCCGCCTGCGACTCAGTTGTTTCAACCTCCTCGGCGCTGTCGGAAGCTTGGCCCTCGGCGTCTTCACCCGTTTCGCGAGCCGCCGACCTGTCTGCCTCTTCAGCAACCTTGGCCTGCCCAGATGCTTTGGCTACTTTTGTGTCACCTGATTTCTTCTTTTTCGATGGTGTGTGCTTCGCTCGCTTTTTCGCGTTTTCCAGCGCTTCGAGTTCACGGGGATTATCAACCAGCTCGATTATTGCGAGTTCAGCATTGTCACCCTCTCGCGTGCCCAGCTTTAGGATCCTGGTGTAGCCGCCAGGTCTGTCCTTGTAGCGCTCGCCAAGCTCATCGAACAAACGCTTGATCGCCGCAACTCCCGCAGTGCGCGGCAAACGTAGCTGTCCGCGTTTTCCCGTCAACGCTGATTGCTGCATGTTCCCGGCGTGAAAAAAGCCAGCCGCTTGACGACGCAAGTGTACCGCCTGCGCACCTTCCAGGCTGCGCGCTCGACAAGATAGGGTTATGGCGCGCTCTACAAAGGGTCTCAATTCCTTCGCCTTGGGGAGAGTGGTAACAATGCGCTCGTCGTGAGAGTTTATTAGTGAAGTCGCAAGATTACGCAGCATCGACATGCGATGCTCGGTGGTCCTACCAAGTTTGCGATGTGCCTTTAAGTGCCGCATGAATCCGTCTCGATAATTCTCATTACTTCAGTGGTTTCCAAATGTTACCCGAACGGAGGTACTCACTGAGTCTGTTATTGCTCGTCGTCAGCTTCGAAGTCGGCGGGTTCCGCGCCATCGCGACCACCCGAGCCCGGAATGGGATTGCCCTGCTCGTCAAACTCCATGCCGAAATCCAGACCCATTCCGTTCAGAATTTCCTTGATTTCATTGAGAGACTTCTTGCCAAAGTTCTTGGTGGCGAGCATCTCCCGTTCAGATCGCTGAACCAGGTCCCGGATGGTCCGAATATCAGCATTCTTCAGACAGTTGTAAGAGCGAACTGATAATTCCAACTCATCAACTGAGCGATCCAGCTGGTCGTTACGCGGTAATGGAGGCCGCTCCATTTTTGAATAGGCGAAGTCATCAGTGTCTTCTTCGAAGTTGATGAAGATAGACATGTGGTCCTTGATCAACTTGGCCGCCAGTCCAATGGAGTCTTCGGGTTTAACTGAGCCGTCTGTCCAGACCTCGATTGTCAGCTTGTCGAACTCGGTGTTCTGGCCCAGGCGCGCTGCTTCCACGGTGTAGTTAACCTTTTTCACCGGCGTGTGGACCGAATCAATCGGAATGTACCCAAGCGAAAGATCTTCGTCAAAGTTTCGATCGGCCGAAACGTAGCCACGTCCCCGCTTCAATCTCATTTCTACTTTCAGGGCGCCGCCTTCGCTGACGGTCGCGATGTGCACACTCTCGTCGAGTATTTCCACATCTGCGTCGGTGTCAATATCCGCGGCCGTGACCTCCCCCGCCGACTCCTTGGAAATCCGCAAAGTCTTCGCCTCGTTCCCGTGTAACTTAAAAGGAACCTGCTTCAAGTTCAGTATTACGTCTGTGGCGTCTTCGACAACTCCCTTAATGGAGGAAAACTCGTGCTCGACGCCCTCGATCTTTATGGCCGTGACGGCCGCCCCTTCAATTGAGGAAAGAAGAGCCCGGCGCAGGGAGTTTCCGATTGTGGTGCCGAAACCTCGCTCAAAGGGCTGGGCCGAAAACCGACCGTATCGTTCTGTTAGCGTTTCAGCGTCAGCCGCCAGGCGGCGGGGCATTTGAAATCCTGTCCAGAGATTATTTTGATCCATAGCCATAGCTTTTGCGTCCAGAAGTCAAAAAAATGCGGTTTGGCCCGCGGTTGCTGCTACCTCAGCGCCGTCGCACCCTCGGGTCTCTCTATTACTTGCTATATAGTTCGACTATAAGCTGCTCGTTTATCGAGCGGTCGATATCTTCGCGAGCTGGCAGTCCACTGATACGCACCGTCATATCAGCCCCGTCCTGGGATATCCATGAAGGACGTCCCCGCCCCGCAGCGGTCTGCCAGGCACCTTCAATGTGGGGGTTTTTGCGACTCGCGTCTTTGATGCTGATGGATTCGCCGGCCCGCACTTTGTAGGAAGGAATGTCCACTTTACGCCCATTGACCAGGATATGCCCGTGGTTAACTAACTGGCGGGCCTGTCGTCGCGAGGTTGAAAAACCGGCGCGGTATACTGCGTTATCCAGACGCCGCTCAAGCAGAAACAACAGGTTCTCACCTGTGATCCCCTTCATGCGAGCTGCGCGCTCGAAATAATTTCGGAATTGTCCTTCGAGGATGAAATAGATACGCTTGACCTTCTGCTTTTCGCGCAACTGCTGGCCATAACCAACCAACGCCTTGCCGCGACGCATGGAGTTGCCGTGTTGTCCGGGCGGCTGCGTGCCGCGCTTTTCAATCGGACAAGAGGGCTTGTAGCAACGATCACCCTTAAGAAAAAGCTTTGCGCCTTCGCGGCGGCACAAACGGCACACCGCATCTCTATACCTAGCCAACTGTTTTGCCTCCGGTCTTTAAGACGGAAAAGTTTACAGGCTGCGCTTCAGCGCTGGCCCTTCATCCTTTAGGTCATGTCATTGCCAATTTAAAAACCAAACGTCGATCCGCGGAAGGCGCTAATCGAAAATCGGCAATTGGAAATCGGCAATGTTCTACACTCTGCGCCGCTTCGGCGGACGGCACCCATTATGCGGAATGGGAGTCGAGTCTTTAATCGTAATCACTTTGATGCCGGCATTCGCTATCGCCCGAATCGCCGACTCACGGCCACCCCCGGGCCCTTTCACCCGAACCTCGCACTGTTGCATCCCAGCTTCGTGAGCCTTCTTGGCAGCCTCATACGCCGCCTGCTGAGCCGCAAAGGGAGTCCCCTTCCGGGAACCGCGGAAACCGCGCGCACCAGCCGAAGATTGCGCGATCAGATTACCTTCCAAATCGGTAATAGAAATCATCGTGTTATTAAACGAGGCCGCAACGTGCGCAATACCAACGGGCACATTCTTTTTTTCTTTCTTACGAAAGACCTTTTTCTTCCCGCCTGCTTTTGCCATATTCTCTTTCCGATTTCTCTTATTCTTTATTTTAGAAGCCTGACTTATACTTTAGTGGCAACCGAGCAAATCGCAAATCCAATATCGCCACCCCAACTATTTCTTTCCGGGTGCCTTCTTCTTCGCGATCGTGGCGCGGCGCGGACCCTTCCGGGTGCGAGCATTTGTGTGTGTGCGTTGCCCCCGAACGGGTAGAGCGCGGCGATGACGAAGACCGCGGTAGCAACCGATGTCCATCAACCGTTTGATGTCCATCTGCACGCGCTTGCGCAAGTCTCCTTCAATCTCTCCCTGCGCTTCCAAAATGGCACGGATCCGGCTCAGCTCCTCCTCACTCAAATCCCTGATTCGAGTGTCGAGATTCACTCCCGCCTCTTTAAGAATGGAATTTGCTCTCGGGCGGCCGATACCGTAGATGTAAGTCAGTCCGATCTCGGATCGTTTGTTAGGTGGAAGATCAACGCCAGCTACACGTGCCATTACAATCTGTTCTCCAGAAATTCCGATTCGGATGACTGCTTCTCACCAGGCAAATCGAAAATAGGATCTAAATTATCCCTGTCTTTGCTTATGTTTTGGGTTCACGCAGATCACCCGCACCACGCCTTTGCGATGGATAACCTTGCACTTGTCGCACATCTTCTTGAC
>JBGTLM010000037.1:0-6751 GCA_041744135.1 Pyrinomonadaceae bacterium | reverse complement strand
CTATCCCATCACCGAGATTGCGTTCGGTGGTGGGACAAGCGCAGACCATGGCGCGAGCCTGGGCCAGCATGCGGGCCGCTTTGGGTGTGATATGAATCACGTGTACTCCGGTGAAGCGTTCGCTTAAAAACCCTTCCGTTTCCAGCAAGGCCACGGGCGATCGGCCATATTCTTCAATGCACGCGGAAACTTCGGCCGGTTGCTCAGCAACATGCATGTGAATCGGCAGTCCTTGCTCATTACCGAAGTGGACCACTTCTTTCAAGTAATTCAGCGGCGCGGCGCGCACACTGTGAGGCGCTAGTCCAACCCATGCCTGCCCAGCTAGCTCGGTGAGATCTTTTCGGAGTTGGGAAACGTGATCGAGGTAGACGTCCGGATCCGCTTCAATGAAGCGAGCCTGGAGTGGATTAGGTTCACTCTGGAAACCCGAGCGGGCATAGGCGACCCGCAGCAAAGCAATGCGCAACCCCACGTCGCGCGCGGCCCGCACTACCTCCTTAGCGAGCAGGTTCGGGTCATCGTAGGGAGTGCCATCCGGTTGGTTGTGAAGGTAATGAAACTCTCCGACTGCAGTGATGCCGATGAGGGCCATCTCCAGGAAAGCCATACGCGAGGCGTCGTAAACGTCTTCCGGGGTGAGTCTGGTGGCGGCGCTGTACATCATTTCCCGCCAGGTCCAGAAACTGTCTTTTTCGTCCCTCGTGCGATATTCAGTTCGTCCGCGGATTACGCGTTGGAAGGCATGCGAGTGGGCATTGACCAGACCGGGAAGCATGGCCCGATTTTTTAAGCGAACAGGTTCCTGTAATTCATTGCTCGGAGCGAGACTCTCGATCTTAGCGTTGGAGTCACACACCAGCGCCAGACCACTTTGGAAGCGATTTCCGGCGTAAATCAGGTCTGGCAGCCAGAGTGTGTGGTCAGAATGATTCAAGATTAATTAGTCTGGAAGGTTTACCTCATTGCCGATTTGCAATTGCCGATTGCCGATTGGCATGCTACTCGAAGCCAGCTGCATCGCGTTAGCTGGCGCCTTGGCCCGCAATTACATACCTTGAATCAACCAACAGCCGATACGCTAAACCATCGAAAACCAATGCCTTCCATTCAATAAACTCTTCAGCATCCAAGTAGAGTGAGATTACTTGCTCGCTGCAAGATACAGGGCGCAAGATAGCACTAGACTCGTCTTTATATTGCCTTTGAATAAGATCTTCTAATTGCTTTAAGTATTCAACGGACTCACCTTCTGATGAGGCCAGAACAATATCACGGCGGACATTTACCTCTGGCGGTTCTCCAAGAACTTGAGCCGGAGCATCCCAATGAAAGAGTAGCGAAGCTTCCCGCATATTCAACTGGCGAATCTGCTCTACGGGTGGGAAGGAAGAATGCTTAGACCTCAGACTTTCGTATGTGGAAAGATCGAGACAAACCACACCTTGTTTCTTTAGATAGTAGTGGTCTGTACTCTTCCTTTTCTCTTCTTTCTCCCCACGCAAATTCCGATGCAGGCAGGATCAGAATGAGTGAATTTGATTTTCGGATGCTGACCCAATCTCCAGATTTACAATGGGTGTGCCCACATTCTTCGCAAACCAGAAACTGAGTGTCTTCCGAATCCCAATCCACTAATTCAAGAGCATTGATTAGCTCAAACCCATCTGAAAAAAGCTGGCTTACCTGAAGCTTAGCTTGTTCTGATGAAGAAAAGTCTAGCGTAGCAGGTTTGATTTCAGGGTTTTTGATTTGCCACATTGGGAATAAAGAAGCCAGCTAACCTATGATCTAGGTTTCTTTCCTGCAATCCACTGCACAACATTTCGCTCCAACACATCCAGTGGTACAGCGCCTGAACCGAGCACTACGTCATGAAACTCGCGGATATCGAAGTTTGTCCCCAGTTCGCGGCTCGCGCGAGCGCGCAACTCCTTAATTTTTAACTCTCCCGTCTTGTAAGCCAGGGCCTGACCGGGCCAGGCAATGTAACGATCGACCTCGTTGATGATGTCGAGTTCCTGCTTGGCGGCATTCGCCATGAAATAATCGATCGCTTGTTTCCGCGTCCAGCGCATCTGGTGAATGCCGGTATCGACGACGAGACGGATCGCGCGCCACATCTCGTAGGTAAGCTGTCCAAACTTGGAGTAGGGATCGTCATACAGCTTCATATCCTCACCTAGCGACTCAGCATACAGACCCCAGCCTTCAACGAACGCGGTGTAGCCGCCGTAGCGCCGGAAGTTGGGAATATCGCCTTGTTCCTGAGCCAGAGCGATCTGCAGGTGGTGACCGGGAACAGCCTCGTGGAGCGAAAGCGCCATCATCTCCCACTTGGGCCGGCTTTCAGGTTGGTAAAGATTCACAAAGTAGGTCCCGGCCCGCGAACCGTCAGCGGCGGGTTGGCGGTAGTATGCGGTGGTCGTGTCGGGAGCAATCGCCGAGGGAATTACTTCCACTCCGTAGGGCATGCGGGGAAGCGTCTTGAATACTTTGACGAGATTCGGATCAATTCTTTTTGAAATTGCCTCGTACGCCACCAGAAGCTCTTCCGGCGTCGCATAGTAGAAGCGTTTGTCAGTTCTGAGAAAGGTAAAGAACTCCTGAAGCGTTCCTTTGAAACCGACCTGGTCCATTACCTTTTGCATTTCCTCGCGAATGCGGCGCACCTCGCTCAATCCTTTTTCATGCACCTCCCGCGGGGTAACGTTTGTCGTCGTGTACTTCCTGGTGAAGAAGGCGTACATCTCCTCGCCCTGGGGCATCTGCCAGGCGCCGACCTCATCGAATGACGCGCGCAAATACTCTTCGACGAAGAACCGTTTGAATTTTATGTAGGAAGGAATAATGTTTGACGAAATCGCCTTGGTAGCTTCGCGCATAAGCCGTTCCTGCTCGTTAACAGGAATGCTCGCAGGGAACCGTTTGAACGGTTTGTAGTACAAACTCTGATCCGGATTGGCCGCGATTTGCTTGTCAATCTGCGCCGGTAGGCGATTCATGATCACTCTCGGCAGCAGCACCCGAGCCTTAATGCCCTCGCTCATTAGAGCCATCGTCTGATCCATGTATGTGGGAAAGCTCTTTAGCCGCGCAATCCAGTCGTCATAGTCTTTGACCGTCTGAAAGCGAAGGGAATCGGCGAGTTCGTTCTGCGACTGGATCCCGCCGCGTTGGTTGAGCGGCGCCAGATACCACTGGAATTTGTACTCCTCAATGCCGATCTCGTAGTTCTTCTTGAAGAGATCGTAGTTCAACTGATCCTGGGGCGAAAGCTTGCTCCGATCAATATTCGCCAGCTGCTCGAGGGTCGCGCGGTCGTGCTCGTGCTGTTTCTTGATCGACTCAAGACTCACATCGGGCCAACGGTCATTCCAGCGCCGGTCGCCTAGTTGCGAAGCCCGCGTGGGACTCTGCTCCAATTGATACTCCCACTCACGATCTAAAAGATCGTGGAGAGCTTTCCTGGTTGCCGCGTCCTCCACTCCAGGGGAGCTGCCCCGCTGGGGACCCCGGTCCTGTGCGAACGAGGTGGTGCCAATAATCCCGATCAAAAAGCAGGAACTGACCAGACTGAGAAGAGAACGCATTATTTCCTCCGAAAGTCATTAAACACAGCGCGGATGTTAACCGCAAACAAGGGGAGCGATCCATGAAATTCCACGAAAAGTCACGAAGGGCAATTCGTGTTAGTTCGTGTGACTTCGTGGATCGTTCTTTCTGTCAAGACGTTGCTCAAAAAACAAGAATTGAGCAGTTGTTTGGTAGATCGATTCATACCCCTTTTATTGCCAGAACCTCTTGTGCTGCTGTGCGATCTCCGGTGCAACTGATCCGGCGGGGCCCTTCCAGATAGCTGAGTGTGAACCCGAGTTTCTCATAAAGACTCACAATTCGCGGAGTGGCTTGATTCGATAAGACTACCGGACCCGGATGCGCGGCTAACAACTCCGCCGAGCTCACCTGATCTTTCCAGGAGAATCCGCGCGCGCTATAGGTCGTGAACTCCACGTCGTAAGGCGGATCTGCGTAGATGAAATCATCTCGTTCGAGCGACAGTGCTTCGAGAGCCCCCGTGGTGAACTTCCAGCTCGCAAAGAGACTCTGGTATTGGTAGAAATCTGAGACGTAGTTGATCTTCTTGTAGGTTCCGAAGGGTACATTGAATTCGCCCCTCTGATTGAATCGGCAAAGACCATTGAAGCAGGTGCGATTCAGGAAATAGAAGAGTTGTGCTGCCGGTTGGGTTTGGATTTTGCCCTGTTTGATCATTCGATTGAATCGATCACGGTGGGCGTAGAAGAGTTGCTCATCGTTAGCCATCTCAATCGTGACCTTGAGACCATGCTGGACCTGGGAATAAAAGTTAACCAGGTGAGGATTTATGTCGTTGAGCAGAACGTTACCGGGCTTGAGACCGAGCGCCATTGCGAGCCCACCACAAAAGGGTTCCACGTAGCGCCGATGCTCATGATGTTGCCAGATAGCAGCGACCTGCGGAACTAACCAGCGCTTGCCCCCTGCCCATTTCAAGGGCGGATTCAATAAGGGCCCTTCAATCCGCGGTCGGCCCCGCTGAGAGTTTCGCAAGCCCTTGCCCGCCGGCGGTGGCAGATCAATGGATTCCAGCTTGGATGCAGAGGTCGACTTCATTTATTTGGCTAGTTGTAGTATCTCAATAATAACTGGACAGAAAGGCGCGTCGAGTTCGTGATTTTCGTGGATCGCCTTCCATGGGCAACAACTCGATCACGAAATCACACGAAGCCGCACGAAACAAGAACTATAAGGTCAATGGAGGACATACAGTAATTCTCAGGTTAGGAAGGCGGACCCCGTCCCCGCTCTTGCGTTAGTGGCCTTCAAGGTTCAGGCGGGGACTGGGTCCGCCTCCCAACCTGCGAATTACCGTAGGTCTCTTTGGGCCTTCGCACAGCCTCTGCCGCTGATGTATTACGTGCCGCCGACGTTTGGCGTCTTACGGGTTCTCACTCAGCCTAGGTGGGAGGTAGGCTGGCCTTCAAACGCCAGCCGTGCCGCCCCGAGGAAGCCCGCGTCATCGCTACACTCAGCGCGAGTTATTTTTACGGTTCGCGCGGGGAGCGGAAACGCCCGCTCGATCACTTGCTGGCGCATGTGCTGTTCGAAGAGTTCCCAGCCATTAGATAGCCCTCCGCCAATAACAATAATTTCCGGATTGAGGAGATTGATCAGACTCGCCAGGCCGATCCCCAAATACACTCCCATTCGTCTGAAGACTTCGAGAGCAAGTTCGTCGCCTTCCAAGCCGGCCTGGTAGACCGTTTCCGAAGAAAGATCTTCGCTGGTGTGAAGTGTGGAGTATGGGTAACGGGGCCGCGCTTCGAGCGTCATTCGTACAATTGCCGTGGCTGAGGCGTAGACTTCCAAACAGCCGCGGCTGCCGCACGTGCAAGGAACGCCACCAAAAGGATCAACGCCCAGGTGGCCTATTTCCGCCGCCGAACCCTCCGCGCCGCGCCACAGTTTTCCGTCGAGAATAATGCCGCCGCCGACGCCCGTTCCCAGTGTTACGCAGACGATGCTGCTATAGCCACGGCCTGCACCCTGCCACATCTCACCTATAGCGGCAGCATTCGCATCGTTCTCAAGAGTTGCCGGCCACTTAAGTTCGCTCTCCAGAGCCGCAGCAAGTCGAAAGCCATCAAGACAAGGTAGGTTTGGCGCTTTGACTACCACTCCGTCCTCAAAGTTAACCGTTCCTGGAACCGCGATTGATACCGCGGAAATCTGACCACCTCTCCCGGCGGTGTGGCGCTCGCCTTCGTGGGCAGCGTCCACTAAGGCACGCACGATCCCATCCGGCTTTTCTGCCTCAGGTGTTGGTTGTTTGAGGCGGTAATGGATCTTGCCATCGCGCCCAACGACAGCAGCGCGAAGGTGCGTGCCTCCCAAATCAGCAGCAAATATAAGGTCGGATTTTGAACCTGATCTATTGAAATCAACCATTATCTCGCCCTGGCCTATTTGCATATCGAGTATCTCTCATGTCAGAACGGCGAGCGATAGCGACCCGGTCTGAGCGGCGGCATTAGCGACCCGGTCCCCCCTGGCAGCATTCGCCCGAGCTCTGATTAGAGTGTTCGCTGAGAGCCGCCGACCGGTCGCTACCGCTCGCCGTTCTGACAGGAGACCTTACTGGAGCGGACGACGAAACATGCGATAGCCCCAGGCCTCGAGGGATAGCGCCGGAAGGCCAACATTGGGCTTCTTCACGGTCTGTTCGGGCGCAGGCGCATCCGGCGGCAGCGGGAGCCCGACATCAGGAGTAATATCCACGTAACCCTGCACGCCCGTCGTCTCAACCAAACCAAAGAACGCACTGCTGGAAAGATTGATCGCCACCAACAGCTCTTCGTTCTGGGTGCGACGTAAGTAGGTCAACAGACGCGATTCGTCCGAGTTTCGTAGCCATTCGAGCGAACCTCGACTCGCCGCCGGGTTGTCACGTCGCAGCGCCATAATCTGTTTATAGAAACGCGGGAACTCGGGCCGGCGCTCGGCGATCGGCCAGAAGATCGGGAGTTTCTCAAAGAGTGCCGGGGCTCCTGATTCAGTCGTGTCGCCCACCTCCATGCCGTTATACAAGAGGGGAACGCCGTCGAGTGTGAACGTCAAAGCTGAAGCTGCCAGGGCTGCGCGCTCTCCAAAACGCGCCAGCGCCCGCCGTTCGTCATGATTGTCGGAAAAGCGCAGGTGCAAAGAGTTG
>JBGTLM010000036.1:0-5186 GCA_041744135.1 Pyrinomonadaceae bacterium | reverse complement strand
CTTGGGGCGGCCCCTGCAAGAGCCCGGAAGCCCGGTAACTAGCGGGCCTGAATAGTGGAGTGCCGAGTGTGGATGATGCTCGACAATCCAGCAGCGGATTCAAGCCACAAGGATCCGGCTCATCTCCTATTTGCCAGGGCTGCAAATTAGTATCTGGCGCTGACCCTGTGACGGCTGGATGATCAGCGATGGGAACGCCTAGGGCGAAAGACGAAAACATACCTGGTTCGTGATGAACATACGGGTAAGCATCCAAAAATGACAGCTCGTAAACAGCCGACCAAGCGCCTGTGCTTTCCAGCACCATCACAAGGTTGAATACTTCCTGAGCCACTACTTGGTTGTCGTCATTGTAAAGGTTAGCGATCATTGTACCTTGCCATTCACTTGGTAAGTCTAGCACTGGCACAAAGATCAGTTCGATGCTGCCGTCCCGAATGGTCTGAGCGAAACTCGCCTTGCGTATTGCGAAGCCACCCTCACGTGAGCCGCTAGCCTTGGTGGGCCGTTCAACTCTCCCTGAAATTGAAGAGGCCTCTTCAATTTTTGGCCGATGGCCCCGCCTTTCAAACTGGCGTAGTGCTGCCTTTACGTTCAGACTATCGCGCTTTAGTCGTTGGACTTTGGCCGCGACTTCTGCACCGCTTTTCGCTTCTACGCCCCTGATTCCCGGCGTTTGAGCGTGTGTTTGGGTTGTGGTGAGTAGCAGACCAGCCGCGAACATGGCTACGGCTAGCGTGAGCGATGTAAGTTTTCTCATGGTGTCTCCTTGTGAGGTTAAGGAAGTTAGCGTTTTAAGCTGCGTGGTTGAGGCGCAGCCAGTGAGTTAAGGTTGGCGGATGCTATCACCGCCCTGAGCGATTAGCAATCAAAAAAGCTCCCACGTCCGGCAAGCTTCGTGGCGATCGCTCCGACGAGACGAATTTCGGAGACGTTGAATAAATTGAGAGCGGCAGTGTCCCACCCCCATACCTGCCACTCTCGATAGGAGCACACTCTGGCAATGCTGCCACTGGGCCGCACACTCTCTGTGCTAGAATCCTGCAAAGATGAGTAACAAGATGGCGTGGAACACGATGTTGATTTATGAGCCTTGGTAAAGAGGCCAACGGATGCCGAGCCTTATTCCGGTAGTCAGTTAACAATGTGGCCGGACGGTTCTGACCTGCTTTGAGTGTTATTTCCCGCTCGCGTATTCACCACACGAATCGAGCGAGTGCAGGCCAGATAGATACTTTGACTGAGAACAAAGTTAAGTTAATGCCGTCGTTAGTTCCTGCCGCACTGTGAAGTAGAAGTGTCTACAACTTGTTGCGGCGGACGGGAGCAAGGAAACAATGGAAGCCCTTCGCAGCAAGCTTGAGAAGCCTCAAACAAGTGCCCTACTGCGATGCGCGATATGAAAGCAGAATGGTTTGTCATGAGGTATGGGATTACGATGATCGAAAGGCCATTGCGACTGATGCCCGCTGAAGACTTGCAAGACTTGATCGATACCCTCACGCAGACCCCCAAGACAGTGGCCGGTCTGGTAAAGGACCTTTCAGGACCTCAACTCAGAGTCAAAAATTCCCCTGAAGAGTTTTCCGTAATCGAGAACGTCTGTCATCTACGCGACATTGAGATCGAGGGTTACACGGCCCGCATCAGTAAGATCCTGAGGGAGAACAACCCGCTTCTGCCGGACATCGATGGCAGCCGCCTGGCTGTCGAGCGCGAATACCAGCGTCAAGACCTGTCGAAGGCGCTGCACGCCTTCGCCGAAGCGCGAAAGCAGAACACTCAAACACTGCTAGGTCTGGAGACTGAGCAATTCCATCGCGAGGGCACTTTGGAGGGCGTGGGGAGCGTTACCATCCGAGGGCTCGTCCTCATGATGCTCGATCACGACGCTGACCACGTTCGCGAGTTGTCTTCCCTTCTCGGAGCGACCTAACATTGCAACCTCGCTAGACTCGACTAGTTTAACGGCAACTTCATCAGCGCTGGGATGGTCAAACCTTCCCTTCCGCCGGCGAATACCGTTCAACGCTTAGGTCAGTCGTAGCCGACGCTGATTTACAAAAGTCGAACAATGGTTGCGCCCAGGCCTTCCGCGTCTGGTGGGGCGTCAGTCCAAGTGTCCACAAACGATGTTGTGGCTAGAACAGTGCGAACGATCTCGCGTTGGACACCGATCCCTTTTCCATGAATGATACGTACGCTTCGAAAACCCGCTTGGTGGACCTGCTCGAGATACTCTTCGATCACCCGCTTTACGTCTCGAGGGTGCAGTGTATGTAAGTCGATTACATCCGTGATTTCGATTGTGACTGGTTCCGGGAAAGGATTGAACGGATCGACGTCATCATCCGCCATCCACTCAAGATCTGTATTGTCTGGATCGGAATCCCTTTGTCCCCAGAATAATTTCTTGAAGTGATCTAAGATGCTCATCTTAATTTAACCTCTGCGGTAGAGGCTGCGGGAAAGCCCCCAAAAGGACCTTAGCTAATTTGCAGGTCGGGAAGGCGGACCCTGTCCCCGCCTCAGCTTAAAGCCACTCGGCAAACATCCTGGGAGATTGAGGTTCGGCCATTTGCGAGACATGTGAGGAGCACCGTTGGAGTGATAACTTGAGTGGCTACTCTAACGATTCTTCTTCTCGTGGTAAGAGCGGGGACAGGGTCCGCCTTCCTGACTTGCAAATTATCTGGGCTTGAGACTCTTTTGGGATCCCGCACTGTGACAAACTGCTCACTTCCTTACAGTGTCCAATTCTTGACACCCCCGTCGGGGCGCTTGTAAACTCGCGCTCTTTCAAATCCTAACATTCTCCATAGAAGGACTTGCAGGGACAACCGAAGTTTGGATCATCTTTGCCTGCCTCGGAAAGGACTGAACTGATGCGTGCTCGAAATAAGATTACTGTTGTGGGGGCGGGCAACGTCGGCGCGACTGCTGCTCACTGGCTGGCTGCAAAAGAACTGGGCGATGTAGCCCTCGTCGACATCGTCGAAGGTGTGCCGCAAGGCAAGGCGTTAGACTTGGCCCAGGCCGCGCCCATCGAGGGCTTTGATGTCCGCCTCAGCGGTCTCAATAGTTATGAGGGCACCGAAAACTCCGACGTCGTCATCATCACAGCGGGACTGCCGCGCAAACCGGGCATGAGCCGAGACGACCTATTGAAAACCAATGCTGGTATCGTTACGAAGGTGGTGGAGGAGGTTGTCAAGCGGTCGCCTGAGTCGATTTTAATAATCGTTTCAAATCCGCTCGATGCAATGTGCCAGGTGGCCCTGCGCCGCTCGGGTTTTCCCAAGCATCGGGTCATCGGCATGGCCGGCGTACTGGATTCCGCGCGCATGCGGTGTTTTCTGGCCGAGGCCTTGAATGTTTCTGTTGAGAACGTGACCGCATTTGTACTCGGAGGCCACGGCGATACTATGGTTCCGCTCCCACGCTTTTCCACCTGCGCGGGAATTCCTATCACTGAGTTACTGCCCAAAGACAAGATCGACGCGATTGTAAAACGAACTGCTAACGGCGGCGCCGAGATTGTAAGTCTATTGAAAACGGGTTCGGCTTACTATGCACCCTCGGCAGCGGCCGTTGAGATGACAGAGTCGATTTTGAAAGACAAGAAGAAGATCCTTCCTTGCGCCGCTTACCTTGAAGGTGAGTATGGCATCAACGGCCTCTATGTTGGTGTTCCGTGCAAACTCGGTGCGAAGGGTCTGGAACAGATAATCGAGATTAACTTGATGGCCGAGGAACGCATTGCGCTGCAGAAGAGCGCAGCGGCGGTTCAGGAACTGATTAACGTCCTGGGGATTTAGCGTGACTGGGGTTGTGGTCAGTTTGAGGGTTAGATTCAACTTGTTTTCGATTCCCTTCGGGATGATGTGCCGAAACCGAAGTGACTCATGACCGGACTCCCGTATCTACCGCCTTATTGATTGACAAGCCGCCTACGCAAAGCTATAACGAACGCAGCATTCCTCGTATTCACAAACTGGGCGCGCAGCTACCAGCCAGGCCTCTTAAACCATTGGATCCTGGTGCGAGTTTTCATTGGGTTGAGCCGCTCACTCTGAAACCGCGACAGAATTTCCGCCGCATCACAACGAAAGGAAACAACCATGAGTCAACCCCAACAAAGTAGTCCAATGACTTTGGAAGAAAGGCTTGCTAAGCTTCAGGCAGATTTTGAGAAGAGCAATAAGAATATGACGGACAATCTCCAGTTGCTCATCGACCAACTTACGGAGATGAAAGCGAGACAGTGTGAACTGCCGCCCGGTTGCGAATTGTGACAACGCTCGATGCTACAGACCAAGTCAGGCCGTTCACTTTGAAGTCCTCTTATTCCGTTCCGGCTACCTGTAGTCACTAATCAGGACCACGTCATTGGTCTCCACGCCGCGCTCGCAAGCGAGATGCTTTCCGTCGTGTGCCCAGTCATACGAGAATATTTGATCTGCTCTGAAGTCTGTCACCTGCCTGGGTGGGCTTCCATCCAGTGGTTGGCTCCATATGTTCGCGATACCGGAGCGCACATCCACATAGGTGAGAGCACTTCCGTCGTGTGTCCAGCGAATTCGCTGCCAGGGATGTATTGGGATGTTAAATACCTTGAGGGGCGAACCTCCCTGGGAAGAAATGATTGCGATTTTTTGTGTGTTGGTGGTTTCGTCCAGGTAGCGGCAAGCGATCATCGTGTCGTCCGGCGACACTACCGGCACGCTCAGATTCGCATCCGTTAGTTGCATCGCGTGGCCACCATCGACATGCACCTTCCATAACGTCGGTTTCCCGCCACCGCCGCCACCTCGCTGAAAGACCACCCAGTGACCATCACGCGTGGGATACGGATGGATGTCGCTGCCGCCGTCAGTTAATTGTTTTGGGTTATTGCCATCTGTATTCATCCTCCAGATATTGAACGGACCAGTGCGGCTAGAGGAAAAAAAGATATAACGCCCGTCAGATGAAACTGCCGGATGGTAGTTAGATCCGGCATCGCTAGTCAGTTGGATCTTGTTGGCCCCATCGCTCCCCATGCTCCAGAGATCCAGTTTGCCACTGGCCATTGTCGAATAAACAATCCGGTTATCGGGGATCCAGGCAAGACCATAGGTCCAGCCGACACCGGAAGTGATCTGAGTAGCACGACCTGCGTCTCCATTCGGCGTGACCCACATCGT
>JBGTLM010000035.1:0-3588 GCA_041744135.1 Pyrinomonadaceae bacterium | reverse complement strand
GCGTCGGGCCGCATCTTCCGCGACGGCTCTTGCTTTCTCCAAGCTCTCCTCGGCGTCGCGCCTGTGCTTCTCGGCCTTCTTCGCCTCCGCGTAAACCTTTTTCTGTGTTAACTCCAAACTCTGTGCCCTGGCTCGGGTTTCAGTCAGCGATCTCTTTGCCTCCTGCAATGAAACTTTCGCGGCAGCTATCTTCGCCTTACGCGCCTCTTCAAGCTGACGTGCGTCGTTATCCGGGGCTAGCTTTTGCCGCGTGTTCGTGGGAGCACTGCTGGACTTCTGTGAGGCTCGATTCAGATCTATTCGGGCCGGTTCCTCCCTCGGCTGCGTCACGCGAGCGCCTGGAACAAAGGATGCGAGTGAGTCGAAACCCGGAGGATCGACGTCGTGAGTCAGACGTCCGGGACGCGGAGCATGAGAACGCGGTGCCGAGATGGACATTACGGACATTGCCTCGAGTGTAGATGTGATGCGGCGGACAGTGCCCGGCGCCGGATTCTGACCTGGGTTCGGACCTGCATCGCGCAGCAATGAAGTCGCCAGATCTGAAAGGTGCGTAAGCGCCTCGCGTCGCGCATCGAGGGCGATACGCAAATTTGCCAGTTTCCCGGCAAGGGAAGATGCCTGGGCTCTGTGGAAGTGCTCACCTGACGCGATCAGCCGGTCGAATGCGTCGCGATGATTCCAGTAGAGCTGGTTCACGGCCCACGCCGAGATGGAAGGCTTGACCAACGCCTTAACGAGAAACGCCTCATCGCCACGCCCGCTCTGTTTTAGCCGTGCGGCCAATGTGTTGCGCGCGCCAGTGAACTCTGGCAATGAGAGCCTGAACAAAGCATCAACATCATCGTCGAGACTATTGCGCTTCCCCTTCCTCTCGCTGCCCTTGGGCTCTCCATTCCTGTCTTGCTCTCCGCTATTTCTCATTGATGCATCTTGGCTTCGACTTGCCCTCCGTGGTTCCTGGCGTTCCGCGGACCCTACGCCGATCATTGGCGAGTCCTATTAGCGTTTCTTCTGCCGTCTGCCACGTGCGTCCTGCCTCCTGCCTCGGCCAGCCGCGCACGCGTTCCCACAGGATTTGATTCCGGCCCGCATAACTGTGGCCAGGCCATATCCTGGCCGTGAACTGGGAGTGACACTAACAACAGCGCACACGCCAGCCCGCACATCGGACACTAAAGGCTTCTGCCGGCCAGGCGCAAAAGAATGTAAAGGTTTTTTATGTGCGATTAGTTTCCAGTTTGGACCAAAGTGTACTCATTATCGTCTCGTATGTTTTGTAAAGGTTGAGTTGGTTGTATATACCACGAATCTACCCTTATGCATCGGACCGCCTCATGCGAGCAAGTTAAGGTTCGCGAGCGGTAGAAGAGACAACAGTACTTTAGCCGCGACCAGACCTGAATAAATGACTTTACACCGAAAGACGGCTTTCAGCGTTCACGTCGAAACTATTGTGGCGGGTTTCGGATCGTTGATACCTTGAAACGGAAATTGTCGACTTGCTGTCCGAAACCGACATCCACGATGGCAGACCAAGCGGGCGAAACCCTAAAATTGACTTGGCCGTTGATCTTCGGACGAAATAGCAAATGATATCGGCCCGGTGGAAGTAGCCACAGCGAGAAGTTGCCGTCTTCAGTTGTATACCCCGGAAGTCCCCCACGTCGGAAAGCGGCTTCAGCATCTTTTGGATCGGCTGGACGAATCGTTACGAAACCAGCCAAACCACTTCCAGTGTCATCAACGACACGTCCTGAGATCCGCCCATCAGGACGAGCAAACACATCTGTGCGGCAACCATCTGATCCTGCGGTTCCGATCTTCACCGTGATTGTCTCGCCCTTGTTTCGCTGCCAAGTGCTCATACCAGCAGGAAGATCAACCTCCACCCGGTAAGTATCTGAGGGCAAGGAGGGAAACGCGTAGGCGCCTTCTCGATCCGTTGCCGTGGAACGGTCAGGACTCCGACTTCCAATCAAACGTACTCGTACGTCAGCGAGCGGTTTCGTCTCAACCAGGTCGTCATAGCCGACGCCTTTTGGTGCAGTACCAATCGTCCCAAACAAATCGTCGACACGTTGGCCGCTCTGCAATGCGCGCAGCTGGGAGACAACGCCAGACACCATGACTGCCGGACTTGTGGGCGTACAAATGCCTGTGGTCAGTTGGTCGTTGGAAGGGGAGGCGTAGACGAGATAACTCGTTCCCACGGCAAAGGGGTAACCGCAGTCGCCACCGCCGGCGCCTGTGTAAACCACAACTTCGTTGCCGAGAATGGCCGAGCCGCGAAAACTTTCTGTCACTACAAAATGGTACGCAAAACGTTGAGGTGAGAAGTAAGACGTTTCGGCGCGCGCCGGTGCGGCGGCAGGAATTTTGGCGGTTACAGTTCCGAGGAAGATAACCGCGCCGGATTTCCACGTTTGATTACAGGTTTCGGTCGACAACATACAGGTACACGCTTCAGCAAGTGAAGGCGCAACAAGGATGAGAATAAAAGCAGCTAGAAATGGACTTCTGACCATATACATTATCCGCCGCGGTTGACTGCCCACGCGATACAACGTTCAGCAACGATGGTAAATATATCCGGTGCCAATCGCAATACGCTGAAAGCGTTCGCTAATCAAGCCCAGGGTTGCGCTCTGGCAACCCTGCGAACACGAATGTAATTTCACGCAAGACGCAACTCTGAACGAGTTGCGTCGCCGTTCGTTGGCGCAACCCCGTCGCGAACTCCGTCAGAGTTGCGACAAACCAAACGTAGCCTTTATTCCCAGGGTTTCAAAGCAAACCTGGGCTGGAATTAGCCAACGCTTTCAGCGTATTAATTCCTCGATTTCGTGCGACGCGGAAAATCACCTTAACTCCCAACGCGAATCTTGCAAACGCGGCGACACGATTGATTTTTTCCGTGGACCGCAATGGAGTGGACGTTAGATCTGCGGAGCGCTTTCATCAACGGTTCGTTCTATAAAATCTTTGTCCCCACTTTCCCGCCCGGATTACCTCTACCGCCAAAGGCGGCACTACGTCTAGCGGCAACTGGCGGATCAGGATCAAGAGTAAGACTGCGACCGCGTACGAGGCAGCCGCTATCGTCGACGGCGGCGACATCAAATACGCCACGTTATTTAATGTCGCGCGTCCGCGGGTGGGCGATCCACTCGAGCTTGTGGTTCGACTGACATCAGCGGGCAAACCACTCGCTGGGAGCGCGGCCTACGGACGATTGCGACGATGACATTGATGCGTCCAAGAGCGGAAATCAGCAGCGTTATCACCGCATTAAACCCAACGAACTCCCGGCTTTCGAGTCGGGACTGTCTGTGGCCGAGCAGAAGCAGCTCGCTCTATTCAAAAGTCCGCAAGATGCCCTGAACAATACACACCCATGTCGTGAAAGAGTTCGATTCGTGAAGTTAGACCTACGTGTTATTCTTTGAACGTTTACCCGAGCAAATGTAACAATCTCACCACATGACGAAACCGCGCACGGCATATGAACTAAGCAGGTCACAGGTCTCAACGCCGCCCACCGTTGTCTCGCTATTCTGGAGGATAACAAAACGACATCGGCCGCAC
>JBGTLM010000034.1:0-3087 GCA_041744135.1 Pyrinomonadaceae bacterium | reverse complement strand
CCCGAGCGTCTGAATCTTACGTTGTTCAGCATCTTTGCCGGCATCGCCCTGGTGCTGGCCGTGGTCGGGATTTACGGGGTGATGTCGTACACCGTAACCCAGCGTACTCACGAGATCGGCATTCGCATGGCTATCGGGGCGCAACAACGTGACGTGTTCAAGATGGTAATGGGGCAGGGAATGATGTTGACTCTGATTGGCATTGCTATCGGGTTGGTGGGAGCGTTTGCCCTGACGCGATTGATGGCCACCATGCTCTTCGGTGTTACCGCCACGGACCCAACAACCTTCGCCGCCATCGCGATTCTGCTGACTGCTGTGGCCCTGCTGGCCTGTTACCTGCCGGGCCGGCGAGCCTCGAAAGTCGATCCGGTGGTATCGCTGCGGTACGAATGAAGGCATTGCCAATTTCCAATTGCCGATTGGAGTGTGAATGTTTGCCGCGGCACTCGGCGCTTGGAATCTCGAAGCTGAAAAAATAGGCAATCGGCGATCGGCAATTGGCAATGTGAACAAAGGCAAATGTGAAAGAGTGGAAATTCAAATCATGGAAACACTGCTAAAGGACATTCGCTACGCAATCCGCAGTCTGGCAAAGCATCCCGGCTTCGCGGCTATTGCCGTGATCACGCTCGCACTTGGCATTGGCGCCAATACGGCCATCTTTAGTCTGGTCAACACGGTCCTGTTGCGTCCTCTCCCCGTGCCTCAGCCCGAGCAGATCGTCTCTGTGGCTTTGCGAGGAAAGACCGACTCGATCATGGCTTTCTCCTATCCCAACTACAAAGACTTTCGCGATCGCAATCAAGTCTTTTCGGGTTTGCTTGCCTATCGTTTTGTGCCGCTGAGCTTGAGTCGCGACGGCGCGAATGAGCGCATCTGGGGCTACCAAGTTTCGGGTAACTACTTCGACATGCTCGGCGTTCAGGCCATCAAGGGTCGAACTTTTCTGCCGGAAGAAGACCGCACGCGGCTCTCACATCCGGTAGCAGTTGTGAGTCACGGCGCGTGGCAACGGCGCTTTGCCGGCGATCCGGATCTGGTTGGCAAAGAGATCAGGCTCAATAATCACCTTTTCAAAATCATCGGTATTGCGCCCGAAGGATTCAAGGGAACGGAGCTGGTTTACACGCCTGAGATTTGGGTGCCGATCAGCATGTTCGAATGGATCGAACCGGGCGCCGCGTGGATTGATAATCGGAACGCCGGGAACCTCTTTGCTATCGGGCGGCTAAAGTCAGGTATCGGCATCAACGAGGCCGACGCGTCGTTAAACTTGCTCGCGCAACAACTTGGTAAAGAGTATCCCGATACCAATGAAGGCCAGATGGTACAACTCACTCCGCCCGGCTTCATCATTCCGGATCTGCGCGGTTCAGTAGTCAGTTTCACTTGGATCCTGATGGCTGCTGTGGGTCTAGTGCTCTTGATCACCTGCATTAATCTCGCCGGGCTGCTCCTGGCGCGAGCTACAGACCGCCGCAAAGAGATCGCGATCCGCTTAGCGTTGGGTGCGAGCCGACGGCGGCTGATTCGCCAGTTGATGACCGAAAGCATCTTGCTGTCGCTGGCCGGCGGCGTGGCTGGTTTTTGGCTCGCTCTATGGATAATCAACCTCTTACTCGCTTTCAGACCTCCAATCGATTTCCCGCTAACCCTCGACGTTAGTGTTGACTGGCGCGTGCTGCTCTTTTCGCTCGGCGTATCCCTCGTCGCCGGTTTATTGTTTGGTCTGGCTCCCGCGCTACAGGCGACGCGACCAGTGCTCACCTCCGCCTTGAAAGAAACTACCGCACAGGCCGGCCATTCCCGCTCTCGCTTGCGTAGCGGACTGGTAGTCGCGCAACTCGCCTTGTCGTTGATGATCTTAATTGGCGCAGGATTGATGGTCCGGGCGCTCCAACAATTACGAACCATGACTCCAGGATTCGACCCGTCGAACGCCTTGACCGTCTCGTTCGACCTGGGTCTGCAGGGCTACGATCAAACTAAGGGCCAACAGTTCTATCGACAGGTCGTCGACCGCGTCGAGTCCCTACCCGGAGTGAAGTCTGCCGCGGTCACTACAAATGTTCCTCTCGGTCTCAACTATTCGAGCAACAACGTTTACGTCGAAGGCCAGCCGCTGGAACGAGGTACGAACCTGCCGGTCGCCATGGTCGCGTCGATTGGTCCCAGGTATTTCGAGACCATGGGAACGGCACTTTTGCACGGACGCCAGTTTACCGATCAGGATCGGCCAGACACTGAAAATGTCGCGATCGTGAATGAGACTTTTGTGCGACGTCTTATTCCCGACGCGGCATCAGGTGAATCTGCCCTTGGGCGGCGCGTCAGTTTCAACGGGGGTCAGGGACCTTTTGTGCGGATTGTGGGCGTCGCCGGGGACGGCAAGTACTTCAATATTTCAGAAGAACCCAGATCGTTTATTTGGTCCCCGCTCGGCCAGAACTATAACAGCAGCGCCAGTCTGGTGGTTCGCACAACGGGTGATTCACAGGCTGCACTTGCCGGGGTGAGAAATGCGGTGCGTACGCTCGACCTTAATTTGCCGCTTTACGACGCAAAAACGCTCACCGAACACATGCGCTTGGCGCTATTTCCGGGCCGGATCGCGGCGACCGTGTTGGGCGCCTTTGGTGTGGTGGCGCTGATACTGGCGGCGATTGGTATTTACGGAGTGACCTCCTACTCGGTGGCGCAACGCACGCGCGAGATAGGAATACGAATAGCGCTGGGGGCGAGTTTAGGGGACCTGCTCAGGCTGGTTATTGGTAGCGGTCTCAAGCTGGTGGCCATCGGAATTGGTCTTGGATTAGTTGGCGCTTATGTACTGACGCGCGCTCTTACGAGTTTGCTCAACGGGATCAGCCCCACTGACCCCGCTACATTCATTTTCGTCTCCCTTCTGTTGATCGCCGTCGCACTACTAGCGACTTACATTCCGGCGCGCCGCGCGACGAAAGTCGATCCGTTGGTGGCGCTGAGGTACGAGTGAAAGAATTGCGGATTGCGGATTTCGGCGCTTACCGATCTTTGGGTTGTAGGGGTGTGCCCCCCGGGGGCCCCCCCGGGGGGGGGGTGGGG
>JBGTLM010000033.1:0-48082 GCA_041744135.1 Pyrinomonadaceae bacterium | reverse complement strand
CATCCCGATCAACCAGATGACGGTAGTCACCGGCGTTAGTGGTTCCGGAAAGTCGTCCCTGGCTTTCGACACCGTTTATGCCGAAGGTCAACGCAGATACGTTGAATCACTGTCGGCCTACGCTCGTCAGTTTCTCGAGCGGATGGACAAACCCGACGTGGACGAGGTAAGAGGGATCGCGCCGGCCATCGCCATCCGCCAGAAGAACTCAACCCGAAATCCCCGCTCAACGGTGGGCACCCAAACTGAGGTCCACGACTATCTGCGATTGCTCTATGCCCGTGTCGGCACAACCTACTGTCGAGTCTGTGGCCGCGAGGTCTACCGTGATTCACCTGAGTCAGTGGCGGACGAAGTCTTAAGAACGGTGGCGGCAGGGACGCGGTTCTATGTCCTGTTCCCCGCCAGTACCGGACTAACAGAAATGGGTGCAAGTGTCGTGGAGACGTCGCGAAAGGTAGACGGGAAGACGGGCAAGGGTCGAGACAGGAGCGGGGGAGAGGGAGATAGTGAGAAATCAGGAAAAACATCAGTTCGTCACCCGGTCCCGTTTCCGCGTCAGAAGATCACCGCTCACATCATGAGCCTGATGCAGCGTGGGTTCACGCGGCTCTACGCCAAGGGGCAAACCATCGAGCTACATTCCCCCGACGATTTCACCCTGCCCGACTTCGCCAACGTTTACGTGATGGTCGATCGGCTTGTTGCCCAGCCGGAAGTGCGCCAGCGTCTAGTCGACTCGCTCGAGATCTGTTTCCAGGAGGGCGGGGGTTCGGCGGTAGTCGAAACAGCTGAAGCGGAGCACAAACGCCTTAAGTTCTCGGACAGGTTTGAGTGCAAGTCTGATGGCACGGTCTACGCACAACCGGAACCGCGCCTCTTTAGCTTCAACAATCCGTACGGGGCTTGCCCGACCTGTCAGGGTTTTGGAAATACTATCGGACTCGATCTCGATCTGGTGATTCCGAATCCGGGTTTGGCCTTGAACGAGGGTGCGATTGAACCCTGGACGAAACCGCAACATGAATGGGCCCAAGACGAGTTGCGCCAGTTTTGCAAGACAGAGAAGATCCCGTTAAACGTTCCCTTCGCGCAGCTAGCGCGTGCTGAACAGCGAGCGATAGTCGAAGGTAAGAAGGAGTGGGGCGGAGTGCGCGGATTCTTTGACTGGATGGAGACGAAGAAATACAAGCTCCACGTGCGGGTATTTCTGTCGAAATATCGCGGTTACACGTTGTGTCCCGATTGCGGCGGAGATCGTCTGCGGCAGGAAGCGCGTGACGTAAGGGTCGGTGGACGTACGCTGCCCGAGGTTTGCGCGCTGGCGATCCAAGATGCGCAGATTTTCTTCCAGGCGTTGCAGCTTGCCACTGAACAAAATGCTATTGCGGAGAGGATCCTATTTGAGATTCGACGTAGATTGCGTTTCCTCGTAGATGTGGGTTTGGATTATCTAACGCTCAGTCGTCTCGCTTCGACTCTTTCAGGCGGCGAGGCGCAACGGATTCAGTTGGCCACCAATCTCGGCTCCTCGCTGGTCGGCGCGCTTTACGTTCTGGATGAGCCCTCGATTGGACTACACCCGCGGGATAATGAACGCTTGATTTCGTTGCTGCATAACTTGCGCGACATTGGCAATACGGTTCTGGTCGTCGAACATGATGCCGAGATGATGCGCGCCGCCGATCACATCCTGGATATTGGACCTTCCGCCGGCGAGCTGGGTGGACGAGTAATCTACGAAGGCGATTTTCCCGGCTTGATTGCCAACGACGCGTCTTTGACTGCGCGCTACTTGCGCGGTGAAACCGAGATTAAGGAACCGAAACAACGGCGGTTGTTTCAGAAAAGGCGCCTGACGTTGCGCGGTGCCGCCGAGCACAACCTAAAGACTATCGATGTCGAGCTGCCGCTCGATATGCTGGTATGCATTACTGGCGTGAGTGGTTCCGGAAAATCTACTCTTATTCATGATTGCATCTATGCAGGTCTCAAGAAGCAAAAAGGTGACTGGCAGGGGCATGTGGGCGCTTTTCACAAGCTGGAAGGTGGACAACTCGTCGACGACGTTATTCTGGTGGACCAGTCTCCTATCGGACGGACTCCGCGCTCAAACCCGGTAACATATATCAAGATTTACGATGCCATCCGCGAGGTCTTCGCCTCCACCCGAGAAGCGCAGGGGCGCGGGCTGGATCCATCACACTTCTCTTTCAACCTGCCCGGCGGTCGTTGTGAGGTTTGCCAGGGCGACGGCACTGTCACGGTGGAGATGCAGTTCCTGGCCGATGTGGAGCTCGTTTGTGAGGAGTGCAAAGGCACGCGCTTCAAGCAGCAGATCCTTGACATACGCTATCGCAGCAAGAATGTGCATCAGGTTTTGAGTCTCACAGTCAGGGAGGCGATCTCGTTCTTTCGCGAGGTTCCAAAAATTACGAATCGCCTGCGCGTCCTGGATGACGTGGGTCTGGGGTATCTTCGTCTCGGTCAATCAGCAACCACCCTTTCCGGGGGGGAGGCCCAGCGCATCAAACTCGCCGCGCATCTTTCCAAACGCATGGGCTCGAACACTCTCTATATCTTTGATGAACCAACCACCGGTCTCCACTTTGACGACATTAACAAACTTCTGGCGGCTTTCCGCGCGTTAATTGAAGCCGGGGGCTCGTTGCTGGTTATCGAGCACAACCTCGACGTGATCAAGACTGCTGACTACGTCATCGATCTTGGCCCGGAAGGCGGCGGTGCCGGCGGCTACGTTGTCGGAATAGGAACTCCGGAAGAAATAATGAAAATCCCGCAGTCGTATACCGGTAAATTTCTTAGTAAGTATCTTGCCAAGTCAAATGGTCACACCGCGTGAGCTCAACCAGCCTGCCATAGCAGGCGATAACATAAAGTCTCCACCCAGCCGAGATGCTCGGCCGGGGACCCCGCCCTGGGGTGGAGCGCAGCGGAACCCCAGGTCAACCAACAAAAGATGCAACGTTGGCTAAGCTGTTCAGCTCGTGGCGGCAATAAAGGACGCTCTTGTACCTAACTCCTGCTGGTTCGACTCCCGCTTAAGTAAGGCTGCTATGCTCCGGGTCCCCCTCAAGCGACGCCTTGTCTACATTTCAATCATCTATCTGACTTTTATCGCCCTCTTAGCAGTAGTCGAGCTAGGTGCGCGGCTTACACTTCCTCATGTTTCCACTCTGGATCTGTTCGTTGCCACTTCGCAGCAAAAAGCGCAGGTCGCCGACGCTCAAAAGTCCGGAATCTTTGAAGGAGACCCATTACTTCTGTGGCGTCTGAAGCCAAATCTCGATGACGTGGTCTGGGATTTCACGGTAGTTTCAACTAACGCGCAACACCTTCGTGCTGACCACCCGATCAAAGGCAAGGCGCTCGGAACAATACGGATTGTGTGCCTCGGGGATTCGGTGACCTTCGGCTATCGCGTACCTCCAGTTTGGCCCGAACGACCCACTGATTACGACCCGGATTGGCTTCCCTACCCGATGTTGTTGGAGAAACACCTGCGTGCGGCGAATCCAGCTCGAGAGGTTGAAGTGATAGCGCTGGCCGTGCCTGGGTACACAAGTCACCAGGGACTGGCTTGGCTGCGACGGGACCTTAATACCTTGCGGCCCGATCTATTAATCGTGAGCTTCGGCTGGAACGATGTCAGCTTCAGCGACGTTCCGGACCGAGAGGCCATCCGGACCGATTCGTATGCGGTCGCGCTGCGGTGGCTTACTAATTACAGCCAGGCATTTTCGCACACAACTAAATGGCTACGGTCGCGGAACCAAGGGCAAACTCAGAGGCCACGTGGGAATCAATGGCCGGTGCCACGAGTGTCAGAGCAGGAATATCTCGCCAACATGAATGAAATCGTCAGTCTTGCGCGCCAACGAGGAGCCGGTGTGATTGTTATCGCAGCGCCCTACCGCGACAGCATAACGAATCCGCCAGAGGCTAAGTTAATGGCCAGTTATCGCAGAGTATTGCGCGCCGAGATGGAGCGAAAACGGATATCATTTCTTGAAGTCACGGAACTGACGGAGGCTGCTTATCCTTCGAACCAGGGCTGGTTTGGCGAGTTAATTCATCCGAATCACATGGGTCACCGACTGATGGCTGCCGAATTGCTGGAATTACTCTCCGCTGAGCGCCTCGCCACCGGACTCACCGTCCCGACACTCACTCCATAAGGTGGGTGCTGTATATTGCGAATGGAGGACACCTTCAGTGATGAGTCTAAAACAGAAGATCGTCTCGGATTTGACTGCCGCCATGAAAGCACAGGATGCCGCGCGACTATCAACGTTGCGCATGGTAAAGGCCGGCATGATGAATCGCGAAATTGAGAAAGGCGGCGAACTTGATGACAAAGAGATGGCGGGGCTATTGCGATCGATGGTCAAGCAGCGGCGCGATTCCGTCGAGCAATATGAAAAGGGCGCCCGCCACGATTTGGCAGAAAAGGAGAAGGCGGAGATTGTCGTAATCGAGGCTTATCTGCCGCAGGCTGCTTCGCCTGAAGAAATCGAACAGGCTGTCGTTGCCGCAATATCAGAGACTGGGGCGGCTTCAATGAAGGATATGGGTAAGGTGATGAAAGCCGCGCAGACAGCACTGGCCGGGAGGAACGCCGATGGTCGCAGCTTGAGTGAGATGGTGAAAACGAAACTCGGTGGTCAGCCTCTCTCTTGAGCGTGGCCGATCAGCTTAGCCCACCCTCTCGAGCCGCCAGCGTAGGGTGCTGGTAGAGTTTCAAATAGAATCGGAACCCCGCGATTGACCGAGCGATCCTTGCGGCATATCATGCGGGCCTATGAGAATCAAAACCATCCGAACAGAGAAGGCTCCAAGTCCAGCAGGACACTACTCGCAAGCAGTGGTTTACAATGGTCTAGTATTTGTAGCCGGGCAACTCGCTATAGATCCACAGACCGGGGAAAGGAAACTGGGCTCAATTGAAGAGCAGACCGAACAGGTGCTCAAGAACGTTGGGGAGATATTGAAAGCGGCCGGCAGCGATCTCAAGCTCGTGCTCAAGATGTCGGTCTTTGTCACGGATATTGGTTTGTGGGAACGAGTAAATGAGGTCTACTCACGGGTGATGGGAGAGCATCGACCAGCCAGAGCAGTCATTCCGACTAAAGAACTGCATCATGGGTTTCTGATTGAGATTGATGCCATCGCCGCGACCCATGAATAGGTTGTAAATCTGTGATACCCAGCCGCATTTCTTGTTTTTGCTTTTGAGCAAAGTTTTACAGAACAACGATCCACGAAGGCACACGAACTACCACGAATGCCCTTGGTGCCTTTTCGTGGAATTTCGTGGATCGGCTTCCCTTGGTTGCGCCTAATAGCTTCGCTGCGTGGTCACCTGGCTTCAAGCCGGTCCGGGTGTCGCGTGCTTCCACGCGATTTTTCGTATGGGCGACTGAGAGGCGGAACGTAAGACTAGAGTGCCATGTCAGAAAGGTCTCTTCCGCACGATTTATTGCTGGCGCCTGCCGGTTCGCGACTCGCGTGTCAGAACCGAGTAGCGCTATCGACCGGGATGCAACCAAGGGAAGAGCTAACAGATAGATGTCAGTTCGAAAACTATGGCCGCTAATCGCGCTTGTAGCGGTGTTGGTAACCGCCACGCTTCAACTGCGCAATCAGGGCCGTTCATGGTGGTGTTCCTGTGGCCAGGCCTTTCTCTGGGCAGGCGACATCTGGAGTTCTCACAATTCACAACACCTTCTGGATCCCTATGCGTTCACGCACGCTCTACACGGTTTTGTCTTTTTCTGGTTGCTTTCGTGGTTACTGCCTGGGATGACGCGGCTATGGCAGCTCTCCCTGGCGATCTTGCTGGAGGCGCTCTGGGAAGTATTTGAGAATACTGAGTTCACAATTCAGCGTTACCGCGAAACGACCGCAGCGCTGGGCTACTACGGTGACTCCGTTGCTAACTCACTTGGCGATGTGGCGACGTGTGGAATTGGATTCTTGATCGCGCAGAGCATCGGCTTCCGTCGTTCGTTTCTAGCGTTTGCGGTGACAGAGCTGGGTGTTGCTCATCTGGATTAGAGACAGCCTGCTCCTGGAAATTCTGATGTTGATCTATCCGATTGAGTCGCTCAAGGCCTGGCAAATCGGGCATTAGAGACTTTGATTCACGAGGTGACGTAGCATGTGGACTGCGTTTTGTGGAGCGTCAGCGAAGCGGTCCGGGGTCACCAGCGGGGTAGCCCCGCTGGGGTGGAAGACGACGGCGCTTTCGATTTGCCTCTTTCTCGACAGATCCTAAGCGGTGTCGCGCTTGCCACCGCAGTCCACAGAACTCTTGAGGACGATTTGAAATGTTAAAGGCTGTACTGGCTGTAATCGTCGGCACGTGACGATGCCACTTTTGGTGTTTGCCCGTTCTCGCTGGCATACCTTGCTCATAGGGCTGACGGAGCATTCAGACCTGGAACTTACGATGTAACCCCTCTTTGGTTGGTAGTGAGTTTCGCCTTCAGCTTTGTTCCTGCAGAGCGGGTGGATGGGAGTGCGCAACTATCGCCAGGAAATCGAAAACGCCTAAGGTATTTGCCGCCGTTGTATTGATATCGGTCTAGGCGTGGCGCTCTCAATTTTTGATGGCGTCTGATGACGCGCCGTCTCAGGTGCGACAGGGAAATGTAGGCAACATCGCGGCAATGCAGAGTGCCAGGCAACCGGCTTGGGTTGCTCTAATGAATGCTTTCATTGCACCTGCCGGCATTCTCCTCGGCGCCGTCTAAGGAAGGCGCTAAGTATTCATAAAGCTGTGATTTACAATTCAGTTAGCTGGTCGATGCCGCATCGGCCTGTCAATGGCTTCCTTTGTTGCCCGATGGCAGTTAGCGGCCGGGTAGCTATCCGAGAGCCGTTCACCCCTTAGACGAGACAGCAACGAACCAGCGCGCATATCCCACTGATGGGAGCGAGGATCGGATCGTACCCGTCAACTTGCTTGTCCTGAGCCTCGTCGTATAATCCTAGCTCGAAGCACAGCGGTTTCATTGGTGGGTTCGGCCCACTTTTCTTTTTAGGGCGAGAGTTTTTAACGGATCACATCGGCACTATCTCGCGTGGAAGACTTCATTCACAGTGGGTCCTCTTTGACGACGAAGAGTGGCCGCTTTAAGGCGCCGCTCGAGTCTATCGCTAAGTCGAACTGAAGTAGATTTCGAGGAAGAGCTTCGACGCAAGCCGGTTATAGTTGCCGCCTGAACACGCGACGCGCACCGGCAGGGCTTTTCAACTCGACGGCTCACATCATTGAGAGAACGATGACCCCGCCGGCAAATGGAATTATGAGGACGCTGCCCTCTAGATCGACGCCAGCGTGGGTTGCCTCCCTGTCGATAATACCCGCCTGCATCCTCTTAACGCTAATCTTAAAATACGGCGTTGACATGCCCCTCTGGGACAACTGGCATTACGTCTCATTCTTCGAAAAATTCTCTAAGGGCACTCTCACGCTCGGTGACCTCTTCGCACAGGAGAACGAGTACAGACAGTTTTTCCCGAACCTTATTTTCGTCGGCCTCGGGTGGCTGACGAAGTGGAATTTGAGGTACGAGTTGCTGGTTAGCTTCGCGCTCGCCAGCCTCGTCTCTTTTAACATTTATCGGCTGGGGAGATTGACAGTCGGCGGCAACGCGACGTGCCGGCTGATGATCTATTTCTTATCGAATCTTCTCATCTTTTCCCCTGTCCAATATGATAATTGGCTGCTCGGCATGCAGGTCATCTATTTTATGCCCATCGCCTGCGTGACGACCTGTTTGGTCATCGCCTATTCAAAACTCGGCGCGCGCGCGAAGTTTCTGTCGTGCATGTGCCTGGCGACTATCAGCACCTTCTCCTCCGCCAACGGAATCTTGTGTTGGTTGGTGGTTCTCCCCTTGCTCGTATGGCCGACCTCGCGGACGGAGTTGTTCAACAAGAAGTGGCTCACGCTGGCATGGGTTGTCGGGTTGGCCGTGAGCGCCGCGCTGTACCTGAACGGCTATCAAGAGGTTCAAGGGCACCCGGACCTTTCCGAAGCTCTAATTCATCCGGTGAAGGCGTCAAGCTACTTCTTGACTCTGTTAGGTAAAGCGTTAGAGCCTGGAGGGCTGGTTTTTCGCAATAACCCGTTTAGCGCGGGACACATAATCACTTCCGCCGTTACCGGACTGACGCTGGCGACTCTTTTCGTCGTGTTGTTTTTCCAAGCGCGGAGGGATTCAGGTTTGACATACCGGGCGGCGGGATGGTTCATGCTCGGGGCTTACTCGATCATGACCGCTTTTCTAGTAACGGTCGGGCGCGTCGGTTTCGGGGTCGAACACGCTTTGTCTTCGCGCTACACCACCTTCACCTTATACCTGCCCGTCGCCTTGATTCATCTCCTGCCGCTCGCCCTTGAACGTAATGTGACGGAAGGCCGCCTTGCTGGCAAGAAGAGACTGCTCCTCGCCGCTCTTTTCGGTGTCCTCGTCTCATCGCATTTCCTGATCTACCTAAGCAGCATCAGCCAGATGAGCGCCTTCAGCACACACCTGTTACAGAGTAAGGCCTGCTTGCTCTTCATCAACGTCGTCCCGGACCCGTGCTTGACGGAGAAGGTCTATCCCGATCTCGCACACCTGAAGCGGGCAGCGAACGGCCTCGACGGCCTGGGCTTCCTGCGGCCCGGTCTGATCAAGAGCCGGCGGGTGGAGGAGCTCGCGGCGGCTGGCGCCCAGACTCCTCCTGCACACGACGGCTCACTCGCGGCCGTCATTCAAGAAAGCGAGGGCGGGTATACCGCTGCGGGGTGGGCGGTGTTGCCGCAGCGAGGGGGCGCCCCTGCCGACGCGATTCTTCTCACGTATAATAGGGCCTACGAGAGCCCCGTCATTTTTGCTCTGGCTGCCACGGGTGCGCAAAGAGGCGTCATTGCTAGACTTCTGCTAAAGAGGTCGCCCTCCGACTATTCGAGTTGGCAAAAATCTTTCTCCATCGCCGACCTCCCGGCGGAAAAGGTTATCATCACCGCCTGGGCATTTGACGCGCGCACCGGTAAGGCTTTCCAACTCGACGGCATGCACGTCATTCAAACAACCTTGACGCCGAACGGCAAGTGAGCATGACGCTAACAGATCGCCGCGCCAGCATTAGTGTCTTCTTCCCGGCGTACAACGACGAGGTCTCGATTGTGCCGCTGGTGAGAGACGCCGTCGCCGTCCTAGAGACTTTGACGGACGACTATGAGGTTATCGTAGTTAACGACGGGAGCGCGGACGCCACGCCGCATGTGCTTGACGAGTTGGCGCGCGAGTTGCCGCACGTCAAAATCATCCACCACGAAACGAACAAGGGTTACGGTGCGGCGCTCCGCACTGGGTTCGGCGCTGCGAGTAAGGAGTTGATTTTTTACACGGACGGCGACGGACAATATGATGCGCGCGAACTCATTAATCTGATCCCGCTGATGACCAGCGCGGTTGACGTAGTCAACGGTTATAAGATAAAACGTGCAGACAAACGTCACCGTATCCTGATCGGCTCGATGTACAATCGGGCGGCGCGCTTTTTATTTCGACTCCCAATCCGTGACGTTGATTGTGACTTTCGTCTGTTGCGCCGTGGCGCTCTCCGCCGGATCAAACTAGTGTCATCGAGCGGCGTCATTTGCGTCGAGTTGGTGCGAAAGCTCCACGACGCGGGTTGCGTCTTCGCGGAATCCCCCGTGCGTCACTACGCGCGTGCCCACGGTCAGTCTCAATTCTTTAAGCCAAAGCGGGTGGCACGCACGACCCTCGATTTTCTCGTCCTGTGGTTGAAGCTCGTCGCCCTGCGGCGGCTCTCTGTAGGCGTCAGCCCTGAACACCGTAACGGACAGGCTCGGGGCACGTGATCCCAGGCAAAAACGCTTATTCTACACTCAACACCGGCGCGCGGAGGACAAGAAGGTAGCGAGCATACTTTTTCCCTGTCACGGCCCAGAACGCTGAGTCTAACCAGTGTCAACTCTATTTAGTAGATTATGACGACTACGACCCAATACCTCGGCGCATATAAGAGCAGTTCGGTACTTATCACCGGCGGCCTCGGATTTATCGGTAGCAACCTGGCGCGCAGGCTCGTGGAGATCAGCGACGCCGAGGTGACAATTGTTGACGCTCTGGTGCCCGATCAGGGCGGCAACCTCTTTAACCTTAAAGACATTAAAGACCGCATCAGGGTGCATACCGCCGACATGGGTGACGACTATGTCATCAACCACCTCGTCGGCGGGGTCGATTACATTTTCAACCTGGCGGGAAACGTGAGCCACCTCGAATCCATGTTGCGACCGCACCGTGACTTGGAGTTGAACTGCGCGGCGCAACTCACGCTGCTCGAAGCCTGCCGCAATTTCAACCCACACGTGAAGATCGTCTTCACGAGTACGCGGCAGGTTTACGGCAAACCCGTGTATATGCCGATCGATGAACAGCACCGTGTGATGCCCCTCGACATCAATGGCATCCACAAACTAGCCGCCGAAAACTATCACCAACTTTACAATCGGGTTTACGGCCTGCGGACCGTGTGCCTGCGCCTGACAAACACTTACGGCCCGCGCCAACTCGTCCGCCATAACCGTCAGGGTTTCATCGGGTGGTTCATTCGTCAGGCGCTCGACGGAGGCGTGATCGAACTCTTCGGCGAAGGCCGGCAGCGGCGCGATATGAATTACGTTGATGATGTGGTCGAGGCGCTACTGTTGGCCGGCGCCAGCGAGGCCGCCGAGGGCGAAATTTTCAACCTCGGAGGTTCCGCCCCGGTGATCTTGTCCGAGCTCGCGGAAGAGTTGATATCGATGACGGGGCGCGGCTCTGTAAATTGCGTGCCGTTCCCTGTCGAACGACAGTTGATCGACATCGGCAACGCTTATTCGAGCTACCAGAAGATCGAGACGGCGCTGGGGTGGCGCCCGCGCACGCCTCTGAGCAAAGGACTGGGGCTCACCGTCGAGTTTTACAAAAGAAATCGGGCACATTATTGGGAGCCGGATGCGAATCCCGTTTCTCGATCTAACGCGGCAGCACGTGGAGCTTGAGGTGGAGGCCGCCGCCGCGCTCAAGCAAGTGATGGCGGGCGGCGTCTTTATCCTCGGTCGCGAGGTCGAAGCATTTGAAGAAGAGTGGGCGGGCTTTTGCGGCGTGCGCGGCGCGGCGGGCGTTAACTCCGGCACCGATGCGCTCACGCTCTCGCTAATTGCCTCCGGAGCTGTGCGTCAGGGGAGGCGGGACGAAGTCATCACGTCGCCCCTGACCGCCGCCTACACAGCGCTCGCCATTCTCAACGCCGGCGGCGTCCCCGTCTTCGCCGACATCGATCCGCAAACTTACACGCTCGACCCGTCTGCCGTCGAACAGGCGATCACTTCGCGCACGCGGGCCGTCGTGCCCGTGCACCTCTACGGCCAGATGGCTGACATGCCCGCGCTCCACGCAGTGGCGGCGCAACGCGGTCTAACTCTCATCGAAGACGCGGCGCAGGCACACGGCGCGCGACTCGGAGAAAAGTGTGCGGGCGCCCACGCCCACGCGTCGGCTTTCAGTTTTTACCCGACGAAAAATCTCGGCGCGTGCGGGGACGGCGGCGCCGTCGCGTCAAACGACACGGCCCTGATCGAGCGCGTGAAAAAATTGAGGCAGGGCGGCCATCCCGCAGCCTTCGGCGCGGGCCTCGAGGGTCGCAACTCGCGTCTCGACGAGATGCAAGCGACGCTGCTGCGCGTCAAACTCCCGCACCTTGAAAAATGGAATGAGCGGCGGCGGAGTCTCGCGCGAATTTACGACGAAACATTAGGACGCTGCGGGGCGCTACAACTTCCTTCGGCGCGCCAGCCCGGAGCTCACGTTTACCACCTTTATGTGATGCAGCACCCGCGTCGGGACAGCTTGCGCTCGCACCTGGCGGCAAACGGAATCGAGACGTTAATTCATTATCCTTTCCTGCTCCACCAACAACCCTTGTTTCGCCGAACTGAGCAGAGCGCTCTACCTGTGGCCGAAGACGCCGCGGGCAAAATCATATCATTGCCCCTGTACCCTCACCTCACTGAAGTTGAGACACGCGAAGTCGCGGACAAAATCCTCCACTTCGAACGATGACGGCTGGCAGGCGCGGTTTGCGCGGTATGTCAGAGAAGTTAAAAATTCAGCCGTAAGGCTTCTCGGCGATGCAAATGGCGGAGAGGCCGGCGGGTAAACTGGCCCGTGGATTTCTCAAGATGCGCGCTTCACTCTCGAGTGCGCCGGCAAGTACGCGGTTCAGCCAAGTTAACTTTAGCGGAAGCGGCTTCACGTCTGAACCGTTGTCGACGAGACCCACGCGCTTCAGCACCAACCTCCCAAACGCGGCGGCAGGCAAGAGCAGTGTGTTGGCGTAAGTCGCGCGTGAGATTTTGAACCCCGCACCTTCCATCCTCCCGATCAATGCTCCGAGGGTATAGCGACGCTGAGTCCCCAGCGCCGCGTCATGACCACTCCGCATCCACTCGTAAGCTGCGACACGCACGAAAGTGACGCCGCCCGGTCGAAGCACGCGGTACATCTCTCGGATAGCCTGTTCGTCCGCTCCCTCGCCCGGCAGTTGCACCAGTACGTCAAAGCTCGTCACCAGATCGAACGTCGAGCCAGCGAACGGAAGGTGCGACGCGGACGCCTGAGCTAAATGCATGTGACGTCGCTCGCGGCAAAACCTCAGCGCGCTCGGGACCACGTCGATCCCTACGACCCTCCCGCGCCCGGCAAAGCACGCGAGCCAAGACAGCATCCCGCCCGTGCCGCACCCGGCGTCGAGAATGAGTCGGGCCCCCGAACGCGGCAACACCGAAGCGAGCAGCACGGACGTAATCTCGCGCATCCCCGTGAACCACCAGAAGCGCTCCTCCAAAGCATATAGGTCCGTGAAATCCTTCTCCCGCATACTTCCTCTCATAACGCGGCGATCTCATAAACGCAAGCCGTAATTGACGGAGAGGAATCATCAGCACATGAGCAATGTGGGGGATAACTACAAATTAAGTGACCTTCCGGATTCAGCCCCCCTTCCGGAAAAGTTCAATCGGTGCAATTCGCCGGTCTGCTTGCTTCCCCTTGAACGGCGTCGTATAATCCACGGCTTGCTCGAAGCACGGCGGTTTCGTCCGGTGGGTTCGCGCCCACTTTTTCTTTTGGGCAAGTGTTTTTGGGGGTAACCGTGGGCGCCAGGTCGATTGAAAAGCGAGTGCAGGAAACCGCTGAAAAGGTTGCAATCGACAACGGACTGGAGCTAGTCCACGCAGAAGTAGCCGGTCCTGAGAATAAACCGATAGTCCGTATTTTCATTGACAAGCCAGAAGGCGTCACTCACGAGGATTGCTCCCAAGTGAGTCATCACCTGGGCACCATCCTCGATATGGAAGACTTCATTCATTCCAGCTACACGTTGGAAGTATCGTCGCCGGGTCTGGAACGGGGCCTTTATAAGCGGGCTGACTACGAACGCTTTGCCGGTAGCCACGCAAAAATGAAGACGCATCGGCCGATCGGCGGACAGCGCAACTTTCGGGGTCGTTTGATTGGAGTGGACGGCGAGGAAGTGCTCTTCGAGGACAAGACCAGCGGTCGTATCAGGGTGCCGCTCGACTCGATTGTGAAGGCAAATATTGAAATTGATGTTGAGGCAGAGCTTAGGGCAAGGAAGGCTTGAGTTACCCATTGGCGTAGCTCCAAGCGCGAAGGACAAGGCGCGGGCTGTGCCTGCGCCACTTACAACTGAATAGGCTCAAACGACACGGAGCTGTTGGGTGTCGAGCCACAAGATAGCGAGACCTAAATGAGTTCATCCATTGCGCAAAACATCGAGGCTCTTTGTCAGGAGCAAGGCATCGAGCGGGATCTGGTCATCGAGGCCATGAAAGAGGCTGTCCGCGCTGCTGCCAAGAAACAGTTCCGATCTGGTGAAGATATTCAGGTCGATTGGAATCCAGATACCGGTATTGAATTGTCTGCTTCTAAAGTGGTCGTTGACGAAGTGGCCGATGCGGCCACGGAGCTTTCCATCGACGAGGCCCGCGAACTTGCTGGTGATGAAGTGGAGTTGGGTGATGCCCTGCTACTGCCGTTGCCAATGGAAGAACTGGGCCGCATCGCGGCGCAAACAGCGAAACAGATCCTGTTCCAGAAGGTAAGAGACGCTGTACGCAGCAACGTCTACGAGCAGTACATCGACAAGATTGGCGATTTGGTTAACGGTTACGTCAAGCGATTCGAGCGTGGCAACATCATTGTCGACCTGGGAAATCTGGAAGCCATCCTGCCCCGTTCGCAGCAGTCGCGCGGCGAGCAATGGAACCAGGGCGAGCGCATCAGGGTGGTTATCAACAATGTTTCAAAAGAATCCAAGGGACCACAGGTAGAGGTCTCCCGCACTTCTCCCGAGCTGCTGCTGCGCTTGTTCGAAATGGAAGTTCCGGAGATCTACGATGGCACGGTGGTGATTAAATCGGCTGTCCGGGAACCTGGTGAACGCGCCAAGATTGCCGTGATGTCAAACGAACGCGATGTGGATCCGGTAGGCGCTTGCGTCGGTATGAAGGGCTCCCGCGTGCAGGCGATCATCCGCGAACTCCGGGGAGAGAAGATTGATATTATCGAATGGTCGGATGAGCCTTCGGTATTTGCCGCGAATGCGCTCTCACCCGCCAAGGTAAACCAGGTTCGCATAACCGATATCGAGAATCGCCAAATGGAAGTGATCGTGAATGAAGATCAGCTTTCACTCGCAATCGGTAAACGGGGGCAGAATGTTCGTCTCGCCACGAAGCTGGTGGGTTGGAATATCGACATCCGCAGCGAAGAAGAGATCAAACGCGAAGTAACCGAGCAAATGGGCGCTCTGATCGCTTCCGGCGAGTCGGTGCCGCTTTCCGCGATCGAAGGTGTTACAGGACAACAGGCTGATGCACTAGCGGAACACAACATTAATGATATTGATGCGCTGGCTCAAACCTCAGTCGACGATCTGGTTGAGTTTCTCGATCTGAGTTTGGATGAGGCTGAGACGATCTTGAATGCGGCTAGGGCAGTAATAGCTATGCGCGACCGCAGCATGCAGGGTGCCACCGAAGGATCTGATGAATTAGAGGCTGGATCCGAGCAGCCGACTGAGCAGCATTCCGAGTCCGCGGAGTTGGATGAGTCGATTGAGATCAGTGATGAAGAGCATTCTCTTGATCCGACGGCGGAAGGTTATGACGAAGCCGTTGAGAATGGTAGACCATTCTCCGCTGAGCCGGATATTTTGGCGGAGTATTCAGCGAATCCAGTAGCGCTTACCGAGATAGAACCGCTCAGTGAAGCGGAGCTCATCCTGCAGGAGCCCGGCCGGGATCTGCGTCCCGATACCATCACTCCCTCTCCTGACATCACCTCAAGCGGAGCCGCCGCCGTTGAATACGTCAATGAGATTAATGAAAACGGGCTTTCGCTTGAGGAAATTGCTTCGAGTGAAGACGGCGATACTCAAGCCACTGCGGCGGAGACCGGTGGATCCGCAAAAATACCTGCTCCCGAGCTTACGGAAGATGCTGCGTCGGACAGGAGCAATGACGAAGAGAAGCAAGATGCTTCCCCAGATGCAGCGCAGTAAACTTGGCGCGCTCACTGGTTCGTCCAGTGGGTTGCGCTGCCCACTCGACCACCCCGCGTCGCACTTCTGAGCGCACGCTTCTAAGTGGTTGAGAGGGAGTTCTTAATCACTTTTGAAGGCGGCGGGACCTCGACCTACGTGAGAGTCCGAGAGGAGTGCATGACAGTTACCTCCAAGATTCGTATCTATGACCTGGCCAAGGAGCTGAAGCTCGACACTAAGCGACTGATTGAAGAGGTACGTCGCGAAGGTGTCGATGTCAGCGTTCCATCCAACTCTGTCTCCAAGGAGTTGGCGGAGAAGATCCGCAACAAGTACTTCCCCAAGAAAGAAGCAGCAGTAAAACGGACCGTTAAGGTTGTCAAACGAGCTGCGCGCCCAGTGGAAGAGCCTCCTACCGCCGAGGTCGAAGAGCATGCCCAAGCTGCGGAACTTGAGCAGGTCGAAGCCGAAGAGCCGCCAACTCCCCTGGCAATACTCGCCGCCGTTCCCGACCCAGCAAAGCCCCGCCCCGCGGCAAAACTAATGAAGAAGCTGCCTCCGGCAGCGCGGGCCGAACAGCCGGCTGCAACTGGTGTTGAGACAGCTCTGCTTCCGGAACTGGAGTCTGAGGCCGACTATCGTGAGGAAGAGGTCGTACCAACTGGCCCACCGAGCGCCAATGTGCCAGGCTTGGCTGTCGAATCGGCAAAGACTGCCACGGCGGCATCACATCAGATCAGGGTCATGCGTCCTACTGCAGCCGCTCTTACCGCCGGCATTCGCCCCGGTGAGCGCGCACCCAGCCCCGTTGCGGCTTCTGCTGTCACTCCCAAGGAGCGGGCCGAGCGAAGTGGGCGCCTTAGAGATCGCAACTCATTATCAAGAACTGAACGCCTGGGCACACCGGGCGAAACTGCAACACCTCTAACCACCTACATTCCGCCTCCGGATTCGGGCCGGCGACGGTCGCGTCGCACACCTGCGCGCGGCGGACGGAAGGTGGAAGGTAAGGCAAGCCGGTTTGATAAAGGTGATTTCATTCCACCGCCAAAAGCTCTGTCGCTTGAGGATCGCATTGCCGGGAGAATGGAGCCCTCAACGGGCGAGTTGAAATCTACTCGCATCATTGAAGGTTCCACCGTCAAAGAGTTTGCCGAGAAGCTCGGAATCAAGCCCAAAGATGTCGTGACGCTGCTTTTGCAACGCGGGGTTTTCGCCACCATCAATCAGCCTTTGAACGATGATGTGGCCATGGACCTGGGTAAGCGCTTTGGCTATGACGTTACCTTCGTGCCATTTGAGGAAATGGTTGCCGAAGAAGAGTTTGAGGAACTGATAGCGACGGACGCGGACGATGTCGAACTGCCTCGCGCTCCGGTGGTGACGGTAATGGGTCACGTCGATCACGGCAAGACTTCGTTACTCGATGGCATTCGCGCAACCGATGTGGCCGGCGGGGAGGCTGGGGGTATTACCCAGCATATCGGCGCCTACAGTGTGCAAGTGCCGAGTCCGGATTCTCCTGGCGAAACGCGCCGGGTAGTCTTCCTCGACACGCCGGGTCACGAGGCTTTCACCTTGATGCGCGCGCGCGGCGCCAAAGCCACAGATATAGTCGTGCTGGTTGTGGCGGCTGACGACGGCGTGATGCCCCAGACCATTGAAGCCATCGAGCACTCACGCGCAGCAAAGGTGCCGATCGTTGTAGCCATAAATAAGATCGACAAGCCGGACTCCAATCCTGATCGAGTGAAACAGGAACTGACTCAGCATGGGCTCTCGCCGGTGGAGTGGGGCGGAGACACCGAGATGGTGCTAGTGTCAGCCAAGAAACGTCAGAACCTGGACGGGCTCCTGGAAACCATCCTGCTGAGCTCCGATATTCTCAATCTGCGCGCCAGCCCGACGCGTCTTGCCTCAGGCGTGGTGCTCGAAGCAAAACTGGATCGCGGTCGCGGTCCGGTTGCCACCGTGCTGTTGCAACAAGGAACGCTGCGGAATCACGACCCTTTCATCGTCGGTCAGATCTCGGGCAAAGTGAGAGCTATGTTCAATGATCGCGGTGAGGCTTTGACCGAGGCTGGTCCGGCGACTCCGGTAGAGGTGCTCGGACTGCAAGGTGTGCCGCAAGCCGGGGACACTCTGCAGGTGGTTGCCGATATGAGTCGCGCGCAGCAGATTTCTCAGCACCGGCAAATGGTCAATCGGCAGGCAACGCTGCTGCAGACAACTAAACGTGGTATCGAGGCTTTGGGCGAGAGTGAAGTCAAAGAACTGTTGGTGATTATCAAAGCCGACGTGCAGGGATCAGTAGAAGTTCTGAAGTCGACCTTGCAAAAACTCTCGACCGAGCGGGTGAAGGTAAAGGTGATTCGTTCCGGCGTCGGCGCGATTACGGAATCAGATGTATTACTCGCGTCTGCCACCCAGGCGGGCTCATCTTCGTCGGCCGTGGTGATAATCGGCTTCAACGTCAGACCGGAATCTCGCGCAGGCGATCTGGCCAAGCAGGAGGCCGTAGACATTCGGCTGCATTCAATTATTTACAAGGTTGAGGAAGAGATCCGCGCGGCGATGATCGGCATGCTCGAGGCAATCGAGAAAGAAAAGATCATTGGCAAAGCCGATGTGCGGGAAGTCTTCCGCGTGCCTCGTGCGGGGACCGTGGCCGGCTCGATGGTTGTCGATGGAAGTATCCGCCGCAATGCCAGGGCCCGTCTGATCCGCGATGGCGTGGTCAGTTGGGAGGGCAACATCCTTTCCCTGCGGCGGTTTAAGGATGATGTCTCGGAAGTGCGCGAGGGCTTTGAGTGCGGCATTGGTCTCGAAAACTTCAACGATCTTAAGGTTGGCGATCAGATTGAGGCTTATATCGTGGAGAAAGTCGCCGCCACCGAGCTTTAGGAGGCAGACGGCAGGAGCAGGAGGCAGGCAGTGAGTTCCTGCTGTCTGCTTCCTGCTCCTGCCAACTGAGTTTTATGCGCCGCTCGGAAAGAGTTGCCGACATTCTGCGTGACGAAATCTCGCAGATTGTCAGTTATGAACTGGAAGATCCCCGGATCACAATGGTAACGGTGACAGACGTTCGTCTCTCAGAGAATCTCAAGGCTGCGCGTGTTTATGTCACAGTTGCTGGCAACGAAGAAGAACATAAATTGGCACTCGCGGCGCTGCGGAAAGCTGCTCCCTACGTTCGCAAACAGGTGGGGCTTTCGCTGAATCTACCTCGCACGCCAGAGATTCATTTTGTGAGAGACCGGGTCGAAGAAGAAGGCGAACGGGTGGATAAGTTGATCGAGAAGATTGAACGAGATTGGGAGAGAGAAGAAAGGATGAAGGATGAGGGCTGAAGGATGAAGATGAGGGAGCGCTAGCGGCGTTCTGTTTCATTCTGCATCCCTCCGCCCATCCTTTGCTAACGATGCTTAGTCAAGTCGTTGAATTGATCGAAGCGAAAAGCCGCTTTGCAATCACATCTCATATACGTCCCGACGGCGATAGCTTAGGTTCATCTCTGGGTCTCTTCTGGCTATTGCGGGCGCTGGATAAGGAAGTGGAAGTGATCATGCGGGATCCCGTTCCGACTGCTTACCTGCAACTGCCGGGCGCCGAAAAAGTTCAGGTAAATTCGACTATAGACCACCCTTATCACGCGGTGTTCGTCATTGAATGCTCTGATATCACACGTCCCGGGTTGATAGACCTGGAAAGCCAGTTTGTCATCAATATCGATCACCACTCCACCACGGCGCTTTTTGGAAAGGTTAACTGGATTGACTCCACCGCATCAGCAGTCGGTGAGATGATTTACAACCTTTGCAAGGCTACCGGAGTGCGAGTCACTAAAGAGATCGCGGAATGCGTCTATACCGCGCTTATAACCGACACCGGTTCCTTCCATTATTCCAATACGACCGAGCGGACATTCAAGGTCGCTTCCGAACTGGTGCGCTCCGGCGTTAGGCCTGCCAAAACCGCGGAAGCTGTTTTTGCAAGTTATCCGTGGGGTCGAATTCAACTGCTGGGCGCAGTGCTTTCTACTGCCAGACGGGATAACACTGGACGGGTGGCCTGCATGCGCCAAACGCTGGAGATGCAAGATCTCGCCCAGGCTTCTGACGAAGCCACCGATGGATTCGTTAACTATCCGCTTACAGTGGGTGAGGTTGAGGCTGTGGCTTTGCTTAAGGAAACCGAGCCGGGAGTCTACCGCACGAGTTTGCGATCAAAGGGCGAGGTGAACGTGGCGCGGGTGGCCGGTCTTTTTGGCGGCGGCGGACACCGAAACGCTGCTGGATGCACTCTCAGAGGTGACTGGGATGAACTCGAAACGGAAATCATGGTCCTCATGCATGAAGCGGTCGAGCGAGCAAACGGGTTAAAGCATACGACCGAAGATGCCCTGAAACCTTCGGAGTTGGAAACCCGTCCAGAACCGGTCGCCTGAACCGTGCTGAACACTCAATGGGTGGAATCTGATTCGCACCTTATCCGTTCACATTCTCGCGCCACTCTTTTGTCACACCGCGAGAATTCCCTCTCTCAATGAGCTCAGCTGAAAAGAAATATAAATGGCGTCGCGAAGATTATCAGGAAAACACTAAGGGGCTCCTGATGGTTCATACCGGCGACGGCAAAGGTAAAACGACGTGTGCGCTGGGACTTATGATGCGTGCGGCTGGACGGGGCTTAAACTGTTGCATGATACAGTTTATGAAGTCGCGCAACGATCGTTACGGCGAACACGCATCAGCTGAAAAGCTCGGTATCGAAGTCCATACCATGGGTGACGGGTTTACCTGGGACACCAAGAATCCGGAACAGGACCGTGCTACCGCTCGCAACACTTGGAGCCTGTGCATCGAGAAGATGCACAGCGGAGATTACGACATGCTTGTTTTTGACGAGCTGGTCTACGTGCTGAGCTACAAGATGCTCCCGGTAGAGGAGGTTCTTTCAGAGTTGCGCGAAGTACGGGCTACCCAGCCGGCGTTGCACATCGTCATCACTGGTCGTGATGCTCCTCCGGAGCTAATTCAAGCCGCGGATCTCGTGACGGAGATGCGGGACATCAAGCATCCGTTTAATACGGGCATTCGCGCACAGCAGGGGATAGAATTCTAAAAGCAACCCAGGTTCATTAGTGACCGGAAACGTTCCTGAAAAAGTGGTCAGTAGCAATAGAAGCAGTAAGCGATCCACGAAATAACTCGAAATAGGACGAACATCTCTCGTATTTCGTGGATCGTATTGCTTTTTGAGCACAGGGCTAAAGCCGCGGTGCGAATGAGAGTTTATAAGGCCACTTTTCCCTGTCTCTTGTCTATGCTAACCTCTGCCCTTCCAAAGGGGTCGTCACCATAAGAGATCCATAGAACTCAGCCACTATGCCTTGGTTTAGCAAAAAGAGTAAAAGGATTGAGACCGTTCGCCCCGAGGAGCGGGTAGTAAAGACAGAGAATGTCTTTGTCAAGTGTGACGGATGTGAAGCGCACCTCTACACGGGCGAACTTGACGAGGCCCACCAGGTTTGCAAGCACTGCGGCTACCACTTTCGCATTGGCGCCCGTGAGCGACTCGGCATGCTCTTTGACGAAGGGAAATTTGAAGAGCTCGACGAGGAAGTGATATCGATTGATCCACTTGAGTTTGTCGACAGCAAACCATATCCAGCGCGCCTAACGCAGGCGAAAAAGTCTTCCGGCCTTCCCGAAGCAATCATCAACGCGCGTGGCAAAGTCGGGAATCATCTGGTTTTTGCGGGAGCCATGGATATGTCTTTCATTGGCGGCTCCATGGGCTCAGCGGTGGGGGAAAAGGTTACGCGTCTAATCGAACGTGCGATCAAAGAACATGGCGGGGTTGTAATCTTCTCGGCTTCCGGAGGCGCCCGCATGCAGGAAGGCACACTTTCGCTGATGCAAATGGCAAAGATCTCTGCGGCCCTGGCAACACTTGACGAGGCCCACCTGCCCTTTGTCTCCGTGTTAACTGATCCTACCACCGGAGGAGTTACCGCGAGCTTTGCAATGCTCGGGGATTTCATCCTAGCCGAACCTAAAGCGCTGATTGGTTTCGCGGGTCCGCGTGTGATTGAGCAAACGATTCGCCAGAAACTCCCCAAGGATTTTCAGAAATCAGAGTTTCTTCTTGAACACGGGATGCTCGACGCAATCGTGGATCGGCGAGAGGTGCGTGACTACATCATCAAGCTGCTCAACTTTACGATGAATCCTGAGATTTACGAGCCCGTGATCGAGAAGGCGCGAACCGGCACGGTTTCAGAAAAATGATTGCCTACAGTCGTTCGCGAGTCTGGCAACATGAGGAATCCTCATGCAGTTTGACGAGACGCTCCGGTATCTCCTGAACCTTGGGGTCGAAACCCTCACCATTAAACTCGGTTTGAGAAATACCGAATTGCTCCTCGCGGCGCTGGGCGATCCTCAGAAGTCCTTTCCAGCCGTACAAATCGCAGGAACAAATGGCAAAGGATCAACCGCTGCTGTCCTTGATTCGATCTGCGGGGCCGCCGGCATCAAGACGGGGCTCTACACTTCACCTCACCTCATCGCCATCACCGAGCGCATTAAAGTGGCAGGCCGGGAAATCTCAAGCGAGGATTTCGCCCGGCGCGCAACCCAGGTTCGCAGCGCTGCCGAAAAGCTCGTCGATGAAGGGCAGGTTGAGGCACTCCCCACTTTCTTCGAACATGTGACGGCCATCGCTCTGCTCGCTTTCTGGGAAGATCGGGTGAAACTAGCAATACTTGAAACCGGACTGGGTGGGCGGCTCGATGCTACCAGCGTGGCAGGAGCTGAGTTGGTCGCTATAACTCCAATCGAAAGAGACCACGAAGAATATCTCGGCGAAACGCTCGAGAGTATAGCAATGGAGAAAGCGGCAATCATTCGCCCTGGCAGCACTGCGATAATTGCACCCCAGCCTGCCCAGGCATTAGACATGATTTTGCGACGATGTAAGCTTGTTGACGTTCAACCGAGCGTCGATCAATGCAGTGCAACAGTGGAAAGCGTGACGCGTGATGGTCGCGTGCGCGTGACCATCGAAACGGAACAGGACCGTTATGAGAATATTCTACCCGGTTTGCGAGGGCGCCATCAGGTCATAAACGTATCAGTGGCGATCCGGTTAGCGGAATCCCTGCGTCCTCGCGGGTTCGCCATCTCGCGTTCGGCGATTATCGAAGGGATCGAAACGGCCAGCCATGCGGGGAGACTGGAGCTATGGGAAGGACGTCCGGCTTTTTTGTTCGACGGTGCACACAACCCTTCTGGAACTAGGGCCCTCCGTGAGTACCTTGATGAGTTCGTAGGCACGCCGGTGACTCTCGTTTTCGGCGCGATGCGTGACAAGAATCTTGAGCAGATGGCAGAGAATCTCTTCCCTGTCGCGAACTGGTTAGTTTTGACCAAGCCGAATAACCAGCGGGCTGCAAGCCTGGACGGACTGCGAAAATTAGCATCGCGTATTGTCGGGCCTCAGAAAATCTTCACGGCGACTTCGGTGCATCTCGCTATACGGGAAGCCGTCGAGTGCACCCCCGCGGATGGGCTGGTCTGTTTTAGCGGTTCTCTCTATCTGATTGGCGAGGCCCAGGCGCTGATCAAGGAAATGTCTGGGGCATTTGTCAGGATTGAGAAGCGGCAGTGCTTAGATCTTGAAGCTTAAGGCCAGCGTCCGCCACAGAACCGGGAGCGGTAGCGACTGCATTCAGGTAGGCAGGATTCACCAAGAGCCGCGCATAGGTGGGGCGGAAAACTGGCCGGTGGCGGAGTGTGCACAGGCGGATTGCTGCCAGGGAATCAACTTCCTGGGGTGGTCGAGTGCGGTCGCTACCGCTCCCGGTTCTGTAAATAGGTGCCGATCCTTCGCGACTTGAAAGCGATTACACCAGTCGTCCGAGCAATATCTTTGGGTTACACAACCTCGAACTAACATGTCACTCTAACATTGGGACAGCAGCGAGAAGCATCATGTCAACGCAGAAACAGGTTCCTCAACTTCTGGAAAGCATCGAGATTTTTCGCGGGCGCATTTTTGATGTCACTATCGACACTGTGCGTGAAGGTGACAAGAGCTATTCCCGCGAAGTGGTCCACCATCCCGGCAGCGCGGTGATTGTCCCGGTTTTTGAAGACGGTAGTGTCGCGCTGGTGCGCCAGTATCGTCATCCGGCCCTACGTTATCTCCTGGAGGCTCCGGCAGGAACCTTGAATAGGAGTGAGCGCCCGGAAGAGGGGGCGGCACGGGAGTTGGAGGAAGAACTTGGCTTGATTGCCGGCAAACTAGTCAAGTTGTCTGAGTTTTTCGTGTCGCCCGGGTTCTGTGAAGAGAAGATGTGGGTCTACCTGGCCACCGAGACGAGAGAGACGAAACAACAATTGGAGGACGATGAAATCTTGGACGTCGTGCGTCTTCCCTTCGGGCAAGCATTGGAAATGGTCACGGCGGGCGAGATAGAAGACGCCAAGACGATAATCGGACTAATGCTGGCCGCTCCTCGTATTGGTCCCTCGATGCTGGAAATTGGATACCCCGCGGTTTAACGTCCCTGAAGAAAGCCTCGACGCTCCCCGTTGCTTTCATGTTTGACCACTTGGGACAGGTCCCATACACTCCTAAATACGTGCCTACAGATAGCCAGTCAACGTTTCCGATAGCGGGTGAGCTTACACCTGCTGGTCCGGCGAGGACAGTCACTCCTGGTGTTCACGAACCAATCGATCCTAATAATCCGCGCTGGGGACTTGGGGGCGCGTTTCTGGTTTGGGTTGCGAGCATTATCCTACTCGCCATCATTCCCTTATTTTTCCTAATTCCCTACTCGTTGCAGCGCGGTCTGGATCCCGGCTCTCCCGAATACGTCAACAACCTGGCTGCACTCGCACTAACTGACAAGACTGCTATTTTTCTGCAGGTTTTGGCCCTGTTGCCAACTCACCTGCTCACCTTCGCTTTGGTTTGGGTATTGGTGACGCGCTTTGGGCAACGTCCTTTCCTGGCTTCTTTAGGTTGGGGTTGGTCGGGTCGGATCCGTTTTTGGAGGAGTGTGGGACTGGGAGTTGCACTCTTTCTTGCGGGCACCGGAATCGCGAACTTGCTGGGCGCCGACCAGCCCACGCAATTGGAGCAGATAATTAAGAGTTCACCCGCGGCACGCTACCTGATCGCCGCGCTCGCGGTATTAACCGCACCCTTCGTTGAAGAGTTTATTTACCGCGGTGTGCTCTACGCAGCATTACAAAGGCTTGTGGGCGTGTCCGGAGCTGTACTCTTAGTTCTCGGATTATTTACGCTTATTCATGTGCCGCAGTACTGGCCCAATTTCGGAGTCATCGCTGCGGTAGGAATGCTAAGCGTTTCTTTGACCATTATTCGGGCCTACACCGGGCGGTTATTACCCTGCATCGTAATTCACTTCGTCTTTAACGGGATCACCTCCATTCTCCTACTCATCGAACCTTATCTACCGAAATTTGGGCAGGCTAGCGGGCCAGCGGCCAGCGCTGGTTTGCTACTTGCCAAGCTTTGGTTGTCAGTGTCTGGCTTATGACGCATGAGGTGGTCGTAGTCGGAGGCGGCATTGGGGGACTCACCGTGTCAGCCTTGCTAGCAGCTCGTGGTGTCGACGTTTGTTTGCTCGAGAGACAGTCTCGGCCCGGCGGCTGTGTGGCAGGTGTCGAAAAGTTTGGTTACACCTTTGACCCGGGCGTCGGACTTTATCCCCTGTGGGAAGCGGGCGAGATTCACGATCAAGTTTTTGCAGAGCTTCCTGTTACAGCTCCCGAGGTCTTTGCTGCCAACCCCGCCTACCTTGTGCGCCTCCCGGATCAATCTGAAGTTTCAATAACAGCACACACTGAACAGTTTGAAGCGGCGCTGGTGGCAACTTTTCCTGAGTGTGCCGACAGGGCGGTAGCCTTTTATCAAGAAAGCGCAGTCGTTTGTGAGGCTCTACGGAGTGCTCAGAGACGGGTGCCGAACCTGCATGCCGCCAGCAGCACGAACCAGATTTATGCTTTGCTGCCGGACGTTGTTAACGCTGGGCGAATTATCAAGGCAAGAAACCACACAACTCTGGATCATCTGAGAGGCACCTCATTTCGTTTTCGCAGGTTCATCGACGCTCAATTGCAGCTCCTGGCCCAAACAACCAGCCAGGAGTCTGATTATTTGTACTCGAGCCTCGCTCTCAACATTCCGAGGCGAGGGAATTTCTCCATTCGGGGTGGCGCCCCAGCTCTGGCAGAGAAGCTAGCGGACTCGATCAAAGCGAGCGGCGGTAGGATCCGCTTCGACACGCCGGTGCTTCGGCTGGCCTATGATGCGAGTGGTCAGGCCGTAGGCGTTGATCTGCTGAGCGGGGAGAGGATGATTGCGTCGAGGGCGATTGTCAGCAATCTCACACTGTGGGACACCTACGGGAAGTTGATTGGGCTCAACCACACTCCCTCAGAGATTAGAAAGAGCTTGAACAACTTGCGAACCTGGGGAGTCTACCTACTCTATCTGGGCATGAAGGAAGCTGCCGCGTCTCGGATTCCCAACAATCACATCCTGGTAGTCACCGATTGGCAGCAGGCTGAAGATCATGCCGCCGAATTGTCTCAGTTCATGTTTGCAGCGGCACCTGCGGAGGACAGAAGAGCTCCGGGGGGAAAGCGGGCCGTGACCGTGCTTACCTTCTCCGACGTCGATCAGTGGTTTACCTTCCAGGAAAATGAAGAACAGAGTGAAGAAAAGGACCAGTCAGTATTGGAAGTATGGTGGCGACGCCTTCACCAAGCTATGCCTGAGCTTGGCGGCGATATCGAGGTGATCGATACGGCCACGCCGCGCACCATTTATGACCTAACCCGCCGAAAATTGGGCATGGTCGGCGGTCTAGCGGGGACGTCTGAGGCGTTCGATCCCAATATCATGAACTGTCAGACCTCCCTTCCAAACGTCTTCAGGGTCGGGGACACTGCTGCTCTTGGTGGCAGCATTGCAGCCGTAACGCACGCCGCTCGACTTCTCGCCGATCATTTAACTGAATTGATTTTGTGATGCGGTGCCAGCCTTCCAGACTCCAAACAGCCTCGACGAGAGACATTGTTCTAATGTATAGATGTACTATACACTTTTATGTAGGTTTTATGTATATAACGATTGACGAGCGGGATCGGCGGCCGATTTACCGGCAAGTAGTCGACGAAATCAAAGGGCTGATAGCTCGGCGGGAGCTTGAGGAAGGGTCCGCACTGCCACCGGTCCGGCAGGTAGCAGCGGATCTTGGGGTTAACATGAATACAATCGCTTTTGCTTACAGGCAACTTCAGAAGGAAGGGCTCATCAAGGTAAGGCACGGCGCGGGCGCTGTCGTGATTTCCCGAGTAGTTAGTGGGAGAACTGAAGAGCAGTTACGCGTGCAACTACGAACTGCCCTGACGCAGCTCGCCCTGGCCGGATTGAAGCATTCCGAGATAAAGGGGATGGTAAACGAGGAGCTTACTATCTTACCGAGCTCTCAAGGCTAGTTCGAATGCCTATTTCGGCGGAAGTGGCCGAATGTCTAATCGGCTTCCAGGGCCGTCGGATTGCGGTTGCCGTGGTTCGCGAGCTCCCAAACCACCCGATTCGCCCATTGGTGGCGCGGGAAGACTGGATGGCGGCGGAGTGTAGCCAGGTGAGTTGCCGCCATTCGACGCAGGAGGTGTTGACCCTCCGTTTGAGCCAACGTGCGGCGTGGGCCCCGCCCAGACGCCATAACCCGAACGACCGCCGCAACAGCCATAACCGTAGCCGTAGAAGGCGTTGGAGTACGAACCACCGTAGGGTGAACCCCAAGACCCCCAACCACGGTAGTAGGGCAGGAACGTGTAGCATTGAAACCTTGGATTGAATAGCCAAACTCCAGAAGAACCACTTGAAAAACCACGAGACCAATTATCGCCAAAGCTGGCCAGCGCCATATTCAGATCGCGGGATGATATTCGGCGATTTGCCTTCGCCACTGTTTCCGCGCGCTCTTTGCTCCAGTTTTCCAGGGAGTCTTTCTCTTTATCGGCCTTTTCCAGCTTTGCCATTGAGAACGTGTGCCCGCTGAAAATCAGTTTTCGCCCTCCTTTAACCTTGATCTGGGAATCAGAGAGCAACACCCGACCCTTCCTGACGATTAGTTCGGTGGCGTCGCCGGGAACAACGTTGACGCGGTAAAGGCCTCGTCGGACGATCGCCATTTTTGTATGGGGTGTCGTGATATTAATCATTAATTCGGTGTTTTCAGTGCCAGTGGCCTCCACGATAGCCGTCCCACTAATCAAGCGCACTTCCAAATTCTCTAAAGAGTTATTGGTCAGCTCGAACTCCGAATTCTCGCCCACACGCAGGTACGCACCAGGATTTAGCAGCATCTCGACTCTGCCATCTATCCCGGTCTTAACCATATCGCCGGCTTCAAGATTGTCCTTGATGGTAAGCTGTTCCCATCCACTGCTACCCTGCGGTTGAACCCCAGTTCGACCACTTACGGAATTGATACCTCCTGCCTTCGCGGAAATGACAAAGCGCTCCCTATTCTGCGCCGCAGCCGTGACGACACCGGCGCACACCAGCAGCGTTGCAACCAGGAGGTGGAATGAATTGTAGGCTTTGCTCATTGAAGGTTCTCCTTCTTACCGCAGCTCGACAGTCTATCGTGGGAGGGTCCGTGTTCGCATTATAGTCCTCTGGACGCCATTTACAAGTTCTCTCTCGGTTAAGGTTCGGCCTTGGCGAAATACCCGCGTTTCGTGGTTGCGGCAAGGTCCTGCCGACCGATTAGCTGGACACCAACTGAGCGCCATTTCCCATCGCGCCGCGGATTGCTGGGCTTGTATGCGAGGCTGTAAACCGTCGACAGATCTTTAATGACCTGATCATACACGAGATCGAGATCCTTCAGCTTGCTCGCGCGGTACATCTTTGTACCCGAGGTTACGGCTAGCTGAGCCAGCTGACTGCGCGCCAGGGTGTAAGCCTCTCGGGGCACACGACTCCGTTTTACCGCTTGCGCTTCGGTGTCCAGATAAATAGGGAAGACAATCGTATCTGAGCCGCCTATCCTGTCCAGGATCTCCGCGAAGGTCACGCGCGACCCTTCACCATAAACATCCGGCAAGGCATTATCCACGCCATCGGTCATTGCCACGATGGCGCTTCGGCGCGGAGACTTCTGCGAAGAAATAACCGTTGTCATGGCGTACAGCAACGAATCCCAAAAGTTCGTGCCACCCAACGGTTTCTCAATTTCCTCAATTGCATCCTTAAGTAATCCACGATCCCAGGTTAAGGGAGAAACCATTTCAGGAATGTCGGTGAAAGTGACGATCGCAACGCGGTCCATGCGACGCGTAGATTCAATAAACCGCCTGGCCGAGCTGCGAATCAACTTAATCTTATCTGCGCTGGAACCTGAAAGGTCCAGCAGTAAGACGAGATCAAAGGGCGCATCTTCACCTGCAAAAAAAACGATCTCCTGCGGCTTGCCGTCTTCGAGCACCAGAAAATCCTTCTGCTGCAAAGCGGAAACGGGATTGTTGGGGTTCAGTCTGACCACACTAACTCTAAGATCGACAAGATCCGAATCGACCCGGATCGTTTCTGCGGGCTCCCCGGTTTGCGCGATGCAGGTTTTAGGGTATGAGACAAAAACGGCGAGTAGCACGCTGGCGAGCAGCACGCTTGGCAGTTTTGCGTCCGTGATGAGACTCTCAGTTTGCATAGTAGCCATGTTTTCCGCGCGCGACCGCGGACGCTCGGCTTAGGGTTACCCGGACTGCGCGCCACTTTCCGTCTCGAGTCTTCTTGGTGGGCCGATATGCCAAGCTGTAAACGGTACCCAGGTCAGCCACCACGCGCTCATAAGCCCCGGCGAGATCCTCGAGGCGTTCCACCTTGTAGAACACTCCACCGCCCGCTTCAGCCGTTTCTTTCATCCGCTCATATCCCCTGTCGAACGCTTCGGGTTGAGTATCCAGAGGATTCAGCACTTCATATTCTGTGTTGAGCCACAAGGTGTATAACACGCCATCAAACTCCCGGACCTGACTTAGCATCTCGGCGTAGGGAAGCTTTGAACCATCGCCTTGCACTCCCGGGATACTCCCGTCCAGTCCATCACTCATCATGACAATCGCTGTTCGGCGCGTGTTTTTCGTGCTCTTAAGAAGATGGGTAAGTGAAAAGTCAATTGCATCGTAGGCCTTTGTATCTCCTGTTGTTGTGTCAATGGCGTTTACCCTTTGACGCAAGACCTCCCGGTCTAGCGTGATTGGTGAAATGACGGTCGGGTGACCGGCAAACGAAATGATTCCGATGCGATCCGACGGTCGCGCGGCTTCCACGAAACGAAGCGCCGCCAAGCGAATCAATTTCACAACATCACGGGTCGAACCCGAAACATCAACTAGCAGAATCAGGTCAAAAGGAGCAGACGCCGATTCAAACTGGAGTAAGCGCTGTTCAATTCCGTCCTCAAATAGCCGAAAGTCTGACTGCGTCAGGCCCAGGACTCCGCGGTTGGCATTTCGATCTATAACACTGAGGTTTATGGAAGCCAGTTGCGAATCAACGCGAATGACATCACCCTCGCTTATTTCTTCAGAGTCCGTTGAATTTGCAGGTGTTCCAGCACCTTTGGAAGTGTTCTGAGAACCCAAAAGCCTCGGTGGTCCCGAAACCTCTGACCTACCATCATTCACAGCGCTGTTTAAAGCGAGTGTGATCTCTCCCTTTTCCGTGGCCATCCTGAGAACGTAATCGCCGGCACCTGAGCGTGTTTGTAAAACGTGACCACCATCACTTAAGGGTGCCTCCAGCTCTGACCTTATAGTTCCATTCGTTGTCCTGGCGCTTATATCCACGTTGAGAGGATCCGAAAGCTCTACGCTTATGTCGCCCGAAACCGACTTTAAAGAAGCCGACGCCAGTATCCCTCGTATTGAGATTGAACCGACCCCGGTAAGAATCTCGGCATGAGAACCCACCGGAAGCTTTACGGTGAGCGCAATGCCCGACCCAGGATCAACCGGCGTGCGAATGACAGAGATTATGAGCAGCTTTGCTCTGTTCTCTATGACGATAGGTGACCGTGTAAATCGGGCCCCCCTCGCTTCAATGGAGGCCGATACAGAAACGTACTTTTCCTTCCAGACCTCAGCAACTACCTGCCCAAACTGATTCTCAATGCGAACTCGAGCAGCTGCGGGCACGTCAATGCGCACTCCGTCGTCTAGCACCCTACGCGGGCTGGCCGCGTGGGGACCCCGCTCTGCGGCCCAACTTGACCTGGCCCCCAAAAACGGCAGGCACAAAACGAGGCTCAGCAAGAAAACTCTGAATAGGAGGGGTGGTTCAGCTAAAAACATAAACCCAGGCTTGCGGAATGAAAGAGGTAACTCAGGGAGATTTGGAGAATAATACTTTCGGCTTGCGTGTCAGGCAACAGGCGAGGAGCCGATCACCTTTCCAGCATGTCGAGCATCGAAGCTTCTTTCCCTTTCGCTGAGGATGCCTCCGGTGGACGAACAGGTTCGCCACCCATGTCGGCCAGTTGCAAGAGCAGGTTGTTTGCGTTTGTGGCGTAAGGCATCGCTCCCTCTTTCGTCAAGACTCCGTTGCGAACCATCTGTTCTATCACGCTATCAAACGTCTGCATGCCTTCCTGATCGCCCTGCTGCATTGCGTCGATCAAGGACTTTCCTTCCGACTCGCCTTTCTCGATGTACGCTCGGGTGCGCATTGTGGACTTCAGAATTTCGATCGCGCCTACGCGACCTGAGCCATCGGCCTTTGGAATCAGACGCTGCGAAATTATGAAGCGAAACGACTGCGCGATGCGCGTGCGTATAACTCGCTCCTCATTCTTGGGAAACACTCCGATAATTCGATCAACGGTCTTGGCCGCGTCGATTGTATGCAGCGTAGAAAGTACGAGGTGTCCCGTCTCAGCTGCCTCCAGAGCCACTTCGATGGTCTCGCGGTCGCGCATCTCTCCGACCAGAATGACTTTAGGCGCCTGACGCAAAGCAGCTCGCAAGGCAACAGCGAAGTTAGGCGTGTCGGAATGGAGTTCTCGCTGATGAATGGTAGAGTTCTTGTGGGGATGCAGAAACTCAATCGGGTCCTCAATGGTGACAATGTGGTAGAACTTTAGCTGGTTTATCAAGTCGATAATCGCCGCCAGCGTGGAACTCTTGCCGCTTCCGGTTGGACCGGTAACCAGCACCATGCCGTTGTTGATCTCAGCAATCTCCCTCAATTGTTCTGGAAGGTTGAAGTCGCTGAAATTAGGGGGGCGCGCTGGGATGACCCGCATCACGATAGCGTGAGTTCCCCGCTGCTTGAATATGTTGACGCGAAAACGCCCTTCCCCAGGAGCGCTAAACGAAAGGTCAGCCGAACCGCTCTTTTCCAAACTGTCGATAGCCGCCTGTTGATTGGCAATCATTAGTTTGGCTATGCTGGCGGTGTGCGCCGGAGTGAGTTTTTCCAATCCGGGAATTCGCACTGGCTGAAGTTTCCCGGTCAATTCAATCTGGGGCGGGCGGCCTGGCGAAAAGATCAGATCGCTTACTGTGTCTGAAACGCGCAGCATGAGGCGAAGCACGTCGATGAAGTTGGGTAATGGGGGACCACCGGGCGCAGGATTTGTAATGTTTGGCGGAGTGCTCATTCTCTAAGAAACTTTCCCCTTACTTGCGACGTCAAAAGTCTTAAGCGTCCGTGACCGAAAAGAAACGTCTGACGCGAACAAACGCGAAGGTGGTCGCGTACATCAAAGTGGATGTTGGGGGACTGGCGCTTCCGGAGGGCCAGCCCAAAAACTAAGAAAAGGGGGCGCTGAAACATGGCAACTTACAGAGATCCTGTTCGATGCTTCGCACCACTTGAGGTGATCGAGCGCCTGCTGGAAATTCGTGCTGAAGCGGGACACGCTCCCGCCATTTATCTCCTTTCGCCCGATGATTTGGCGGCCTATCTCGATGCTTTCGGCTTTGATGTATATGCTCTTTCAGAGTCCGAATCTGAATTTCATTTTGGGGATTACCGAGCTCCCCTGGCACCAGGTGGCGATCACGCCCATTGCTCGCTAAAGACGCACTAGATTTACAAAAGAGCGGTTCGAATCGTTGACGGGAGACAAGATGCCCTTTCTTAGTCTCCCGTTTTCGAGTTAGGTTAAGGCCTTGACCACGAAGAAAGTAATGTCATCGGTCGCGCCCCGGCCGTCTGTCCAGTCGAGAACGTCCTTCTGAACGGCCACTATTAAATCTTTCGCGCGTAAGCGCCGAGATGCTCTGACCGCGTCAGCCAGTCGGTCGCGCCCAAATTCTTCTCCGCTCGGACTCATGGCTTCAGTCACTCCGTCGGTGTACAGGACCAGCAATTCATCCGGCTCAATCGTTAAGTAGTACTCGTGATAACGGGTGTCCCTGAAGATTCCCAGAGGCACTCCGCCCCGCTCCATGAACTGTGCATTACCTTTAGCGTCGAGCAAGAGCGGCGGATTATGGCCCGCGTTCGTATAGGACAGCGTCCGATTCGAAGCGTCAAGAATCCCATAAAAGGCCGTCACGTACTGGTTGCGCTCAATTGATTCCCACAGCAGGTAGTTCACTTTGGCCATGGAGATATGAGGAGCGTACCCGATATGTGTGGCTGCACGCATGCTTGCGCGCAGAAAGGCCATCAGCAGGGCCGCCGGAACTCCTTTTCCGGAGACGTCAGCGACCACCAGAGAAATCTGGTCGTCGTATATTGGCACCCAGTCGTAATAGTCCCCGGAAACCTCCTCGGTCGGGAAGTTGTAAGCGCTGATGTCAAAACCTTCCAACTGCGGATCATTGGGCGGCAACAACTGCAACTGAACTTGCCTGGCGACTTCAAGCTGCCCTTCGAGTCGCTTCTTTTCAATCAACTGCTCATGCAGCATGACCTTTTCGATGATGATCGCCACCTGTGATGCCAGCATCATTAGCACTTCAAGATCGTCATCTGAATAGGCGTTTAGTTCATCGCTCTCCAGGTCAAAAACACCGATCAACTCATCATTCGAGATGATCGGGGCTACCATTTCCGAGCGAGTTTCTTCTCGGGCGTTTATATAGAGAGGGTCATTGCGAACGTCGGGTGAGATGATGGGCTCAGTCGTCAGCGCCACATGCCCGATAATCCCCTCGCCAAGCTTCAGGTGTAGTTCCGAGAGTTCGTCTATGTCATATCCCCTAACGGCTTCGGCGTCGAACACGCAGGGTTCCTCACCGCGGGCCAAAGCCGCCTGATCCACACACCTCAGGACAAAAATGCCTGCTGCATCGTAGGGGATCAGAGAATCAAGCGTCCCCATAACAAGATTGAGAACTTCCTGCAGATCGAGCGAGCGGCTGATCTTTTTGGTGATGTCGAGCAGCAAGCGCAGCTTATCGGTGGTGGTCAGACCCTGTGCAGGTATCTCTTTTAGCTGTTCATGCATACTCGAATGGGTTTGCGGTTGATAACGACACTAATACTAGAAGTGATTATAAGGGGTTGAGGCTCCGGCATGAAGCCGGGAACTTGCAACTTTACGCACGCGGACCAATTTGTTCAAGTTTGCGACGATTTCTGGTACCGGTTCATTTTGAGTCCGGAAGGTCAAAGTTTAACTTTTAGGTTGCGGCTTAGCGGTGTCGGACAAGTTAAGTTTAGAACTCAAACTGAACCAGCAGCCGATTTGTAGGCCCGCCAGAGACGAGTAACTTTAAGCCTATATTCAATCAAATCACGGCTGACTCGGAAATGCCGGGCTACGTCCGCTGCTGATTTGCCTTCCATGACGGCTCGTCGCAGGGCTGAAAAGGGAACTAGAGCAGCTGCGCCAATCGCATATGCAGCTTCTTCATCCACCTTCAGGTAGTCGCGGGCCAGGGTCTGACCGCGCTCCTCATTAGGTATTACGGCCAGATTAGGTATTACGGCCAGCCGGTTAGGTTTGTGTCCAAGAAAGACGTGGCAAATCTCCTCCATCAACGTTGCGTTAGTTCGGGCAGGACCGTGGTTCGGGTTGAGCACTACGATTCTTCGACCATCGGGAAGAGGTCTTGAGCAGGCTCCCCCAGACCATTCCGCCGATGCCGAACCAAGCAGGACTTCCCGGCTCTGACTGCTGAGACCCTTGATCCGCGCAATATCTACAACTAAGAGATTGGCAAAGCGGGCGAGGGCGAAAGGATTTAAAGGTGCATCGCGACGAAGGCGGGCAAAATCACGCAGGCCCATGGCTTTCAACTCAAACTGTCGCCACTTTTCGCCTGGTGGTAAATCGGAGTGGACCACGCCGACAGTATAGCCTGATTCCGATGTTAGTACTGAGAAGCTGAATTCAGCGGCGCTTACGGGCAGTTTTTTCCGGCTCAGTTCGGCTGAACTGAGCATAGGCAACGCGGAAGAGCTCAGAGAGTGCGGAAGCAGTTTCCGCCGTAAGATTGCGATCCGCTCTAAGATGGGCTTCGACGATTTCCGGTGTTGATTCGCGCGGGAAATAAATTACTGCTTGGGCCTCTTCGCCTTCAGATCGGCTGCCGAGAATTCGCTCCATAGGCACGTCCAGCCAGGTGGTAAGTCTTGCGATGTTGTCAGCGTCAGGTTTGCCGGTACCGTTCTCAATACGAGATAGGGTCGAAGCCGAGACCCCGGTGACATTAGCGACGTCTCGCAAACTTGCGCTTAACTGCTCGCGCTTGCGGCGAATAGCCCGACCGAGCTCTTCCGTGTTCACCAGCGTCTTATTCGTGGGTCGCTTCATGGGCATGAAACATACCACACGTTAGTTTTAGACACAAGACTTCGTGCTATGGCTGAAACAAGTACTAAGTGCTGATTAAGAGAATCGAACCGACTTTCCGGTCCTGGTCCAACTTTGTAGTTGATGAAGTGGAATTCTTCGATTAGCGAATCTATCGCTGGGCGCGCTGGCGCATCGCGGACATAGCTAAATCACGGGCTCGAGGCAAAATGTCTATGGCTCGGGCGACTTGCAGATCGTCCGTGGTTACGAAAACGCGATCAGCTACAACTCGCCCGTATGCGGCAGTCACGATGTTGAATCGCAACTGCAACTCGATGAAGGACCGATTCGAGTCTAACTGAGGTGCCGACGCCCTTAGCGACGGCTCGTTGGCCACGAACTCTTTAAAGGCTTTGAAGAGCGGATCGGTCATCGGAAAATCTGTGGGCTGGAGGTCGTGACTGAAATCGATTTCCTGCTGAACTTTGTAGGCTTCGAAATTACGGACCCGGCCGCTAACTAATTCCCTGGTAAAGGCAAAGACTGGATTAACGAGACGACGCTGCACCGGGGTGATCGTTCTTGCATTTACACTCTCGTCGGGCGAAATACCGCCTCCGCCGAAGACTGCGCGACCAGTGTCTGTCTTCTTCTCAGGACCAGCCGGCTTCTCGGGCGCGTCCTGACGATCCAGGCGAGTGCCATGAGTGTAATAATCGTAGAAACCGCCGTTGGAGTAATCCCGCTGAATCAATCGACCCGAAGGAGTGAAGTACTTAGCCGAAGTAAGGGTTAAACCGGCGCCGTACTCCAGCGGAATAATGCTTTGAACCAAGCCTTTCCCAAAGCTGGTTTTTCCCACTATCAATGCTCGATCGTGGTCTTGCATCGCGCCCGCCACGATCTCCGAAGCCGATGCTGTATTCTCATTGATCAGGATGACTAACGGCGTCAGATCCGGTGAGCTATTTTTGGATTCGTAGGTGTTGTCTCTGAGACCGTTTCGTCCTTTTTGTGTCAGTATCAATTGACCGCTGGGCAAAAACACTTCCGCGACGTGGATTGCCTGATCCAAAAACCCGCCCGGGTTGTTTCGCAGATCGAGCACTAGCGAGTTCATACCTCTTGACCGCAGTCCTTCAATAGCTTCCTGAAGCTCACCGGTGGTCGTGTAATTAAATCCTCGAGTCATGTCGACGTATCCAACACCGGGTTTGATCATGTAAGCATCGGGAATGGACGGTTGAGGTACCGCATCGCGAGTAATCTCGACCTTTTGCACGCGCTTATCGGCCGCACGCTCGACAGCAATCTTCACGACTGAACCGCGGGGACCGCGAATCTTGTCGCGCACATCGATGGAAGGCTTGCCCGCCATCTTGACGCCATCCACTTCGAGGATTCGATCGCCAAATCGCAAGCCGGCCCGGTTTGCCGGCGCCTTGGCGAAAGTGGCGGCGATAAAGGTATCGGTATCGTTGCCGATCGTATAGTTTTGAATCGACGCGCCGATCCCGAAATATTCAGAGCGCTGATCGGTTTTTAGCTCATCAAACTCTTCCCTATCGTAATAGTTAGAGTGCGGATCCAGCGAGCGCAGCATCCCGATAATGGACGACTTGAAAACCGAGTTGTAGTCGAGCTTCTTACCTTCGATGTAGTTTTCCCGAATAAGCCCCAGTGCTTCGTCCAAGTCTCTTTCGATCAACGGAACGGCACTAGCCGCTTCGCGCGCGCTGCGCCTGCCCGACGCCGGAGCCCCGGCAGGCGGCTTTTCAGCTGCGCGACCCACCGGAGGCTGGGTCTGTTTCTGTTGAGAAAAAACAAAACCAGGAATCGTAAGTGTGAAAAGAAAAAGGGAAATTGTGACCCGCGAGAAAATCGTTTTCAACGCCTGTACCTCTGAATTAGTGTTCGCTAGTGAAACCCATCAGACTCAGTCCACCACTCGACTGCAATACTAAAGGATGCCGTCTAAGTGGGCAAGGTTGTGCACGCCGAGATACGTTCGTTTTGTCCAGAGGTTCAGAGTTCGTCAACGTTAGTTGCGTCTTAGCGTGCGGACAAGCTGGGAGCTAGGACTCCAAACGGAACTAGCTCCCGGCCGCAGTCGGTTCTCCGGGTGGAGCCTTCCGCCCTGGTCCCGTAATAGAAAAGTGCCAATCGGGGTGAATGTCCAGACACACGAATTTGGAAGTTTATCTGCCTTTGTATGAGCGTGCCTTGACGGGCCTTCGGCTGCGTCCGTAGAATGAACTTACTAACGATCGTCAGCGTAAGCAGCACATCAAGCGATCTACCTGATCTTTTTTAAGGAGTTTCAATTTAAGGAGTTTCAATATGAGCAGCCCATACCAGAGAGAAGAGCCCCGCGATTCCGAAACTGTTGACGATTTAATGCTTCGCGCTGACGAGCCGCATGGTGATTCCGAGGACGAGTCGCGAACTGCTTCATCCGTGCGCGACATAGCCTCGCGTATCCCTGAATCGCTGAGTGCAATCGGACGCGACATTAGCCGAACGATTGAGCGAGCTATGTCCGCAAAGGACGATTATGTAGTTGCCGTTAAGATCTCACCCGAAGCTCAGGACAAACTAGAACAGTTAGTTCAGGCCGGCGTTTTTCGCAACCGCGCTGAAGCTGCTGGTTTCCTGATCGACGAAGGTATCCGGGTCCAGGCTGCACTATTTGGTCGGGTGGAACAGAAGCTGGCAGAGATTGAACGACTGCGCGCGGAACTGCGCGGCATGATTAACGAAAAGCCGGCCTAGTCCGGACCTTTTTTACGGGCGCTCCCTTAGTTCAACAACAGAACTGTTCCCACCCCGGAGGTGCGCACGCCCTAAATAAACGTTAGGTGAAGCGAGACAAACGTGGCAGAAACTTTTCAGCTCCCACCAACAACGATCCAACAATTCACGCTACCAAACGGTCTTCGCGTCATATTGAGCAAAGATCAGTCTACTCCTGTAGTCTCCGTCGCCGTTTATTACGACGTAGGCTCGCGCAACGAGAACGAGGGCCGTACGGGATTCGCCCATCTTTTCGAACACATGATGTTTCAAGGATCGGAGAATGTTCCCAAGGCTGCCCACTTTCAGCATATCTTTAATGCGGGCGGAACGATGAACGGCACAACGTCCACCGAGCGCACGAACTACTTTGAAACGCTGCCAGCCAATTATCTTCCCCTCGCGCTGTGGCTCGAGAGCGATCGCATGTACTCCTTGAAGGTGACACAGGAGAATCTGGACAACCAGCGCAATGCAGTCCAGGAAGAGAAAAGACTACGTTACGATAATCAGCCTTACATCAATGCCTTTCTGCGCATCAACGAACTGATCTTCAAGAATCCTGCAAATGCACATTCGACCATCGGCTCGATGGAGGATTTGGACGCCGCTACAATCGACGACGTCCGTAGGTTTTTCCGAGTCTTCTACGCCCCGAATAATGCGGTGCTGAGCATTGTGGGTGATTTCGACGAACAAGAAGCTCGCTCATTGGTGGAGAAATACTTCGAAGAAATTCCCAGCCAGCCAGATCCGCCTTCAGTCGATGTGAGCGAACCTGGTGAAGTCGCACGAACTCAGGAAATCTATTATGACAAGCTTGCACCGGCCCCTGCATTCGTTTTGGGTTGGAAGATTCCCGCTCGCAGAACACCAGACTACTACGCGCTTACACTTGCTGCCGAATTGCTTTTCGAAGGAGATAGCTCGCGGCTCTATCAGAAGCTGGTTAAGGGTGATGAGTCGGTAGTCTCAATTCAGGGAGGCGTAGATGAACGCCGCGGGCCATCGGCCTGGTACATTTTCGCTTTGCCAAAGCCCGGCGAAGAGGTAGCCGTCATCCGCCAGCAAATCTTTGATGAGATCGAGGGTCTCGGAACGTTGGGACCATCGGAGGCGGAAATGGAAAAGCTACGAAACTCATTGTGCAATGACGCTGTTCGTGGCCGGCAATCGACGATGTATCGCGCGCAACGCATCGCTGAGTATGCGCTCTATGACGGTGATCCCCATCTAATCGATTCCGAGCTCGCTCAATATTTACGAATTACTGCTGGTGACATCAAAGACGCAGTGAGTCGCTTTCTCGATGTAGATAATCGAGTGGTGCTCGACATCATCCCCGCAGCGCTCGTGGATGAGGATGGAGAGATGGCTGCGGCCGCATCGCCCCAGCCCTCGGGAGACGCGAAGCAGCCCATGGCGCCCCCACCGCAAATACCTCCTCCACAACCGGCTCCGGCTGCAGCGCCCGGGGCGGCCCTGGGGGTTCCCGTGCCGGCCCAGCAACCCGCAGACACTACTAAACAGACTGACACCGGCTCAGGACCTTTACATCCGTAAAAATGACCCCACAGGAATCTTTTCGCCACCAGGCCCCCGCGGCCCTGCCTCCCCGACCGATCCACATTCCGCGAGCGTCAGAGACCACGCTTTCGAACGGTTTGACCGTCGTCATACTTGAAGATTCCCGGTTACCCCTCGTCAGTTATCGTCTGGCGTTCAGGGCAGGCGACGCACATGACCCTCCCGAACTGCCCGGGTTGACCGACCTGTTAACAGGACTCTTAACGGAGGGCACGGAATCCTTGACGAGCCGGCAAATTGCCGACGAAGTCGGAAGAATGGGAGCCACGCTGAGCTCCGGAGCCAACTCCGATTACACCACTGTCGGTGCCTCATCGCTGGCAACTTTTAGCGACAACATCCTGGATCTTGTTGCGGATGTAACCCGCAATCCTTCTTTTCCTGAAAACGAAGTCGAACTGATCAAGCAAAATACGAAGGAGAGCCTCCGACAGCAGAGAGCCCAGCCCTCCTTTCTGGCGACCGAGATGGTCTCGCGGATAGTTTTTGGAAAACATCCATACTCTGTGATTGCGCCTACTCTGGAATCGCTCGACGCAACCACGCGAGAACGAATCGTGGGGTTTCACCGCTCAAAGTTCTTGCCTAACAATGCTGTATTTGTCATAGCAGGGGACGTTCGATCCGATGCCCTCCTCAAAAGGATCGAGAGGTTGTTTGGCGACTGGCAGCCAGGGGAGCTTCCAAAGGATGAATTCCCTGCCCCTCCATCCCGCGCCTCTCGATCGGCCTATCTCGTGGACCGGCCAGGTTCCGCTCAATCAAATATTGTGATTGCCAATACGGGTTTGACGCGTACCAGTCCGGATTATTTTCCGACATTGCTCATGCACACGGTGTTGGGGGCTAATGCTTCCTCGCGGCTTTTCATGAACCTGCGCGAGGAGAAAGGCTACACTTACGGCGCTTATTCAAGTCTCGATGCTCGGCGCACCGCGGGAACTTTTCGCGCCAGCGCCGAAGTCCGAACACCTGTGACCGGCGATTCGCTGAAGGAGTTTTTCTACGAGCTGGATAGGATTCGCACCGAGCCAGTGTCCGAGAAAGAGGTTATGGACGCTAAGTCGTATTTAACTGGAGTGTTTCCTCTACGTTTGGAAACTCAGGAAGGTCTGATCGACCAGTTGGTACAGATAAAAATGTTCGACTTGCCTGACAATTATCTAGAAACCTACCGGCAACAGATTCAAGCCGTTACTATCGAAGAAATTCTAGGGGTGGCGGCGAAGTATGTGAGGCCCGGCGAGGCCGCGATTGTCATTGTTGGGGATGGGGCCGAAGTTCTAGAGCAGGTAAAGCCCTATACCGATGCGATTGAACTCTACAACACAGCCGGCAAGCGGAAGGAAAAACCTTCTGCCCATTCAGACTCCAAGCTCGAAAGCGATACGGCTCTTATCCTGGGGGAGTGGACGCTAGACATTCAAACGCCATTTGGACAGAACATTTCCGCGACTCTCAAAGTCTGGCAAACAGAAGCCGGACTGGGCGGAAGTGTTGCATCCGAGATGGGTGATGCGAATATAGTTTCAGCGGCTCTCGCAGGCACTTCATTCTCCGCCACATTATCGTTCGAAATGGGCGGACAGGCGGTGCAAGCTAAGATTGCCGGCGAGGTTGACGGAACGGAGATGGACGGAAGCATCAGCCTGCAAGATTCACCTCAGTTGCCATTCACTGGCACCAAGACCTCCTAGCTAACTGCTGGTCGATCACCCCTGGGGTTGCAACAGTCTTTTCATAGATCAAAAAACCGCCCGGCACATTGCACGTACCGGGCGAAATCACAGGAGGACGAGTGTTATGGTGATCGCTATATGTTGCGGCCATCCTGATAACCTCGAAGAGTCAGATGAGTCGGAGCGGGGAACCGTTGCTCGGCCTCGCGCTTGATGGTGTTCCTTGACGGGGCTCAGTTTTTGACACCTGTCTACTCCTCTCACCTTTCATACCGCAGAATCATTCCACTACCGCCCACAGCCCAGCCAATCTTCTTATTGAAGTGGAGCGCGTAAAGATTGTTCTTAACAGTTGCTTCCTGCTGGATCCAGGACACACCGGCGTCGTCGCTGCGCAGAATTGTACCGGCCCGTCCCACAGCCCATCCTTCATCGTCATTCACAAACTCAACGCTGAGCAGTGTCGAACGTATTCCCGCGGTAACCGGCGCCCAGGTGATGCCACCGTCGGTTGTCCTCAAAATGGTGCCCCGCTCGCCCACAGCCCAGCCCCTCTTATCGTTGCGAAATTCCGTATGAAAGAGAGTCACAGTGGTTCCTGAAGTCTGCCGATTCCAGGTCTGGCCGCCATCTGCAGTGTTTAGGATTGTCCCCTCCGCCCCCACAATCCAGCCGCGGCGGTCGTTGTCGAAATCAATGTGGATCAACTCGGAACGGGTGGGCGCGCGCTGTCTCTGCCACGTTTCACCTTCGTTATCTGTGAAAACAAGAATGCTGTCTATTACTCGATCTCCCTTGCTTATTGAACCTACCACCCAGCCCTTCTTCTTACTGGAAAACCGAACGCTGTAAAGCTCTACGGTGGCCCCATCGAACTCGGTTGGAAGAAAACGACGCGACTCACTCCACCGCGTTCCATTGTCGCGGGTAACGAATATTGTGTTGCCGGCGATCAGAAAGCCGTCTTCCTTATCGCGGAAAGAGATATCGTTAATTGCGTCGGTGGTTGCCACGCTCTGCCGGACCCACGTGCGGCCGCCATCATCCGTACGACCAAGAAAACCGTTGTCGCCTCCTACCCAGCCTCGTTTGCTATCAAGAAAAAATACCGTATTCAGATCCCCGGGCGCAGACGAGATTTTGTCGGCGATCCAACCCGGCTGTGCGAGCGTAGACGCTGTAGCTAGCAGAACAAGGAACGCTATTGAGGAATGTGTCAGGCCACGCCTATTCGTAAATATCATTCTCCTCACCACGTGCGATTAAGAGCCCGTTGCCAGACAGCCGCGCCCGAAGACTAGTCAATCCCGTCGGCGGCTCGGTGGTTTAATATTCTGACTTTGTACATTAGTTTCGGCTCATAATACAAATTGGGCCACGCATTCAAGTCCTATGAATGCGTGGCCCAGTGGTTGGCGTACGCCAGAGCGTTCTATTGACCTGCCGCCGTGATGCGGTAAACCTTTCCTTCGAAGACCACAACTATGCGCTCGCCCAGGGCGAAAAAGTCCCCGAGGCGTGGTTTCTGTCTCAGCAACGCAAAGTAGTCGTCGCTGCCGAAGTTCATCGTAGTCTCCGGTAGACGGGCTTCAAGCCTAAACTCCGCGTCAGTCCAAACGCCTTCACGGAGATGGAAAGTCTTAACCCCAACGGTTCTAACCGCGGATGAGAGAAAGTTTTGGTCGAAACGCTCGGCCTCCGCCTGTTCACGCGCGCGTTTGCTTTGCTGGACGCCGGCGATGCCGGTCGTGGCCCTCGCGTCAGAGGCTTTCATAGCCGACGGGGGCGGTGGAGCATTCGCAGATCTCCGTCCTCCCCCGAGGATGGTACCCCCTGTTGAAGTCCGCATAAGCTCCTGCACCTGGGCATTGGGTTCAACTGCAAGATATGAAGTGTATGGCGTAACGATGCCGTAGCGGGTTCCCAAATCAACAATCTCGTCACGGAGCTCCCTTTGCTCACCATTCGCGCGAACTTGCTCCATTAACCAACCAACCCGGCGGGTGGCCCATAGACGCGGCAAAAAGTCGTTCGATTCTGTTCGCAGAGGGAACCGTAGGTTGTTGTAGAAGTGGAGTCTGTTTGTACCGCCCGACTTGCCGTTCAACTGCAAGCGGACAAAATCCATGTCGATGGCATTGCTGTAGCGGCCGATAAGCGTAATCTGCGAACCTCGAAAAAGATCCGGAAGCTCTCGAGGGTAGACCAGGTCGGTTTGAACGCCCGCCATGTCGAGCCGCAGATCGGTAAGCACCGGATAGTTTACCCTCGCGAAGAAGTTTGAGACTTTGACTTCGAGATCTTCTTGCGGCTCGACGTAATCGGCAACACCACCGTTTTCAACCGCAAGTTTGTCGAGTAAAGCCGTGTTGACGTCATAACCGACGCCGAAAGTGAAAAGACGCAGGCCCGGAATCCGCGCTGTACGCGCATTCTCCACGATCCTAGTGGGGTTAGTCTCGCCAACCGTCGGCAACCCATCAGTCATGAAGATTAAAGTTCTGGGGCGACCATTCGCTTCAAACTGCCGCATTCCGACAAGTAGTGCTTGATTGATATTGGTACCGCCGACAGGCCGTAGCAACTGGACAAAACTCTCGCCCCGTTTGCGTCCCTGTTCATCGGCTGGAATCATCCTCGTTTCCATGAGCCGTTCTTCACCGGCAAACGAGACCACGTTGAAACGATCCTGAGGACGAAGGATTCTGATTCCGTAAAGCAAAGCCGCCCGCGCTTTTTCCATCTTCCCTGCTTCAGCCATCGAGCCAGACGTGTCGAGGACAAAGACAATGTCCTTTGCTGCATACTCCTGTTCCGACCAATCCTCTTTGGGCGAAATCATTAACAGGAAGTAACCATCTTTGGCTGCGTCCCGATGAGTCAGGAGGGTCACCCCAAAGTCCTCGTCCGACCGCGTGTAGAAGAGCTGAAAATCCTGCGGCTCTTTACCGGCCTGGGATTCGAACGAAACAACGGAACGGCGCTCTCCATCGCGCTTAATTTCGACTGCGTGCGTGGGTGAATAGATGTTGCGCAGCGGTTCTTTGCTTTCCAGCTCGATACGTCCTGAGACGGAACCAATCTGAGTCGTCTGGCGACCGCTGCCCAGGGGATAGCGATAAGCGACTGTTCCCGATTCAGCTTTCAGGACTTGAGTGTAAGTAAGTTCAAGCTTCTTGTCTGAACGCGGCGGGATCGGAAAGATGCTGGCTTGAAAAAGATCTTTGCCGGCGTATTCCAGCAGCCCGGGATCTCGCTGTCGTCTGACAATCTCATCGTAGATACGTCGAGCCTCTTCGCGAGACCTAACCTCACCCACTAGGCGCCGGTCGCCCTCCCAGAGAGCAAACTCGACGATGGAAGCCGACTCAGGGATCGGGAACAAGTATGTGCCTTCGAGCGTCGCATCCGTATCGTTCCGAAAGACCTGTTCGAGATGGGTGGTCGCCACTTGTGAAAGAATCTTTGTATCAATCTTGATGGATTTAATCGGTAGCGTGCGTGGCATAGTAACCGGTGGGACAGGACGGGGCGGTCGAGGGCAGCGCTCGCAAGGCCCCGGCACAATTACGCCTTGACCGTTGGCCGTCAGGACACTCACCAAAAGGAATAGCAGGCTGAAGAGTAATAATGTTCTGGTTCGCATGTTGTCCTCAACTCGAAGAAGCTATTGCGGAAACCGCTGTCTTACATGAGGTAGAACGCATTAGACGAGCTTTCTTGCAGTTTGGAGTTAAAGCCGCGAAGCGTGGCGAAAGATTGAGCCCGGGGAGTTAGCCTCAGAAGAGCAGCATAGCAGATTCATAACGCGCCAAGGCGGGCGGCAGCGTCAACAAGAGAGCCACCTTGATCAAACATTACGGACGAACAAGATCGCCGATTTGCTGCTGCCCACTCGCTAGCTCCAAAGGCCTAACGCCCGTTTCATGGGTAAATAAAATGGCCCGATGGCTAGCACTGACTCAAGACAGTTGTCGCAGACGCTCGTTAGTGATGGCCACTACACTCACATAGACGATGATTGCCACTCCGCCTGCCGCCAAAGCGACCGGCGCGCTAAATTGGTGGGAAACGACTCCGGCGATCAGATTGCCTATTGGCATCGTACCGACGAATGAGAGAATGAACATGCTCATGACGCGACCCCGCATCTGATCGGTTACGAGTTTTTGCAGGAGGGTGTTAGCGACGGCTACCGAGGTGACGATTGAAAATCCCACCCCGAAGAGAAAGATCAGCGAGATCGCGAGTTTGGTCGAGAGTGCAAAACCGATCAAACAAACCCCGAAAGAGAATGCACCACCTAACACCGACCAGCCTTTTCGCCGAAAATCGCCCAGGTAAGCCAGCAGTAGCGCGGCGAAGAAAGCTCCCGCTCCCGCTATACCCATCATCCAGGCGAGCCCAGACTCTCCAAGTTTGAAAATGTCTCGAGCGAAGATTGGCACCAGAGTGAGGTAGGGAGCTCCGAACAGGCTGGTTATCGCAGAGATCGAGAGGAGAGAAAACACTCGCGGACGATTGCGCACATAGCGGAAGCCCTCGATCAAATCGCGCCAAAGCGCGCGGCGGTCCTTGACGGAGTGGGTGGCGAGGTTCTTTTGGCTTTCGTCTAAGTGGACCAGGTTTAGAGCGATCACCACTGCGATAAAAGAGATCCCGTTGGCATAAAAGCATCCCGCCAGGCCGAAGAACTTAAATCCTAAACCTGCAAACACCGGCCCAACGACCCGTGAGAGTTGAAACTGCGAAGAGTTGAGCGCCACCGCATTGGCCAGATCTTCGCGCCCGACCAGGTCGAACGTCATCGCCTGGTAGGAAGGGCCGGCGAGAGCCATGCAACATCCGGTTATGAAGGAGAACCCGAGAATCATCCAGACGTCTACCGAGTTAGTCCCCACTAGTATTGCCAGTGCGAAGGCGGCCAGACCAGCAACAGCCTGCGAGTAAAGGAGTAACCGGCGGCGATCGACAATATCCGCGAATACTCCGCCGGCAAGAGTAAGGAAGAGCCCGGGCGCGGTGGCCACGAAAGCGTCAAGGCCCAGCCAGAATGCAGAATTCGTGAGTTGTAGCACGAGCCATCCCTGAGCGACGGCCTGCATCCACGTGCCCACATTAGAAAGAAAGGCCCCAACCCAAAACCGTCGATAGTTGCGATGCGAGAGAGCGCGGAACATACCGCTGTGCGGACGAACTGGTGGTGAAACGATCTCTGCTTGCAGTTGTTCAGACATGCCTCATTGTTCTTTACCATGCGAATCGAGAAGCTTCAACGCAGGTAGAGCCCTAATTTGAGAGTATTGGGCCGTTGGCACTCGCTCGCGCTCCTACCTGGAAATTCTTCGGGATGGTTTATCAAAACTTAAACTGGCCGCCGACCTCCAACGTCATCGGTTTCCTTTTTCCGAACTCGATTCTCGGCGCCACAAGGAGAGCGAAACACCAGTGCCGCCGCGCCTGTCAGCCACCATCTCGGCTAGAATTGCCAGCGCCACTTCTTCAGGCGTGACAGCTCCAATGTCCAGACCTACCGGAGCGTGAACCTTCCTCAATTTCTCTAACTCAGCACCCTCTCCGCGCAACCGATCGAGAACTATATTCGTTCGCCGCTTGCTCCCGATTAATCCTACGTAATCCGCGTCAGTTGTAATCACGGCCCGCAGGCACTCCTCGTCCTCATTGTGACCGCGGGTCACTACTGCTACTGAGACGCCACGGCCGTTACCAATCGCCCGGCGCACTGCATCATTCCAATTCTCGGCCGCTATCAACTCGATTCGATTATCTGGAAAACGATCGCGCACAACAGAGTCGGCCCGGTCATCAATCAACGTGGTTTTGTATCCGGTGAGACTTGCCAGGCGGGCGAGAGCGGCGCCAACGTGTCCGGCACCGCAAATTACGAGGCGCGCTTCCGGCTGCAGGCGCTCGAACAAAATACTCGCCTCGGCCCACTCGGTCAGCTCGGGAGCAAAGTCTCGCACTTGAAATAGATGGGCTACGTCTCGGGCTGCCAGGAATTTAGTCGCCCGTTGCGCTACCGCATTATCGAGGGTTACGTCGCCGAAGCTGCCAACCGCAGGGCCCGATTCCGGAACGAGTATCTTGGTGCCGACATTTTTGGGAGCACTGGTTAGCGTGGCGAGAGCCGCGATTGAGCCTTCGTCCAGCACGTGCTCAATCGCGTTGAGGAGAAACGCGGTTGGCGGTTCGTTAAGCTCCGGCATTCGGTTGTTATTAAAAAGGGTTACTTTGCAGGTGTCGCAGATGGTGTGGATGACTTCGCGAGGCCAACTGCCGCGGCAGCCCGGCGAAGAAGCCATAATGGCCCAACCAGGAAGTAAACAGGGTTCTTGAAAAACGCCGGTTGATTGCCTTCTATTGCATGGCCAATAAACTGCAGAATCCAGCCTACGACGAATAGCGTCGCTGCCCACCGCCAATTGACGAAGAAGAGCACCAGCGAAATCACAATCATCGGAATCCCGACGCTGTGGCAGAGTTTATTCAGCGGATGCTGATGCTTTGCTCTGTAATTTTGGAGAAGGGA
>JBGTLM010000032.1:0-46781 GCA_041744135.1 Pyrinomonadaceae bacterium | reverse complement strand
GCGAGCGCGTCGCGCAAGTGCTTCGCGGCGGCAGCGTAATCGCCGAGGGCATGGTCAATCATCCCGGCGTGATAGAGCAAGCGCGCGTCGCGCGTGCCGAGCCTGAGCGCCTCGTCCGCGGCCTTCCTCGCCTCGGCGAACTGCCCCTTCTTGTATAAGGCCCAGGCCAGAGTGTCACACGTAAAGATGTCTTTGCGTCTTTCTCTCTCTTTTTGCGCGAGCGCCAATGCTTCGTCAAGGTTTTTATCGTGGTCGGTCCAGTATGAAACGAGGTGGTGCGTGTCGTTCTCCACGACAGCGTTCTCGCGCTCCAGAGACTCGAAGGCCGCGTAGTGTCTGTTCGCGTCGTCCGAGCGTCCGAGCTTGGCGTAGAGGTCGCCGAGGGCAAGCGCCGTGTCCGCCGACGCCTCGCGCTCGTACTCGCGGCGGTGGATTTCGACGGCACCTTCGAGGTCTCCCGAGGCGACGCGGGCGCGGGCCTTCGCCTCGAGCGCCATGCCGTACTGGGGGAAGATGAAAAGCGCCCGGTCAAATTCGCGCTCGGCAGCGGCCGGGTTGCCGGAATTCAAAAACGCGTCGCCGAGTTGGACGTGACACCACGCTACCCTTTCCGGGTCTTGCGGACTTGCGGACTGGGCGGCGAGGCGCATGGCGTCAATCGAGCCCTTGGCGTCGCCATGCAGCCAACGGAGGTACGAGACGCGCGCATACGATGACGTGTCTGGTCGGAGGTCCACCATCCTCTGGGCGGCCTCGATCGCCGCCGAGTACTCGCCGAGTTCGACGAGTGCGTCGGTCATTGCTCCGTAGTTGTCGTGGTCCTGCGGGTTAATGCCTTGCAGGCGGCGTGCGACTTCGAGCGCCTCCTCAAAGCGGTGGAAGGTGAGCAGGAGCTTGGCGCGCAGCTTGACCCCGTCGTAGTTGTCGGGTGCAACCTTGAGCGATTGTCTTAGTGCCTCTTCGGCCTGCATGTTTACGGCGTAGTCTCCGGTCTCGCGCGCCTTTTGCATATAGGCGATGGCCAGCAGGTTGTAGCCCTTAGCGTCTGAAGGCGCGCGCTCGATAGAGCCAAGCGCCGCACGAATTTGCCGGTCAGCGGGCGTGGGTTGTTGATTGGATGTGTTGGACAGCCGTCGCCCTTCAGCGCTTGGGTGCGAACGATTCGAGAAGGCTCGCATGCCTAAGACAGCGGCGGCGAACAGACCGATCACGGTCAGCGATAAGATGACAAGCTTGAATGGTTTCATGATTCCCTTTGTATCCTAAAAGAGGATGAGCGATGAGCAATAAAATCTCGCTCATCGCTCGTCACTTTTACTGCCGTCTCGCAAATTAAGCAATGCAAGTCAGGCCGCGTTGGGTGAAATACACCCAACCCCCGGCTGGAGACTTAGCGAAGGATTTCCCTCTGGTTAAAGCACCGGCTGATGGATTTCATCCTTTAGCCGGCGCAAGCTTAACGCTGACCATGCCACCCTCGCGCTACGGTCTCGGCGATGGCGTGGGCTGAGTTTGTGACCCTGTCCCAGGCGGCATCGGATTCGCGTCAGCAGAGCCTTCGCGGCCGTGGAACGGATTCGTGTATCCGTCGAACGGCGAAGCCAGATATGGGAACGTGCTGCGGAACGGCTTATCGTTTTCATTGACGCCATCGCCGAGCTGGTTGTTCGGCGCGCTGTTGCAATTGACGGTGCCGCCCGCGCACGCGTTCCCTGGCAGCAAGACGCCCGCCGCCACGCGCAAGGTGATGTCAACGACGTCGTCATTTAAGCGCCGCCCGTTCGGGTAGCCGGCGAGATCGCCGCCGATAAAGCCAAGGCGATTTACCGAACCTGGTGCGGTCGCCAGGATCGCTGTGTTCAAGCGAACATACTCAGCCGGAGCCGATCCCAGCCCCGCGGTAGGATCGTTCGGGTCGTTTTGGAATGGGAACCGCGTAGCACCCGGAACCCCCGTCAGAAACACCCGCACAAGGTCGTTACGTCCCGATGTGGGGGCATCGTTGAGGGGCGGGTAAAGCAGGTTGATGAGCGCCACAGGCTCGACGGGACGCGCTGCCGTGCCGCGCGTAAAGTCTTGCCGGTTTACGTCCGTGGCCGGGAGTTCCGCGTTGTACCTGTCTTTGTCGTTCTCCGAAACCGTGGGCGAGCTGCCAATTGGGATGAGCAACTCGTTGAAGAGCGGGTTGCCCATGCGAGAGACCTGTACGCAGGCTGCGCTTGGAGCAATTCCTTGAGGGGCCGCCGCGGTACCGCAGCCGGACGTGTCTTCCGTCTTTGTGCCGTTGATATTCAGCACTCGGGTCCCAGGGCGACTGGCCGTCGAATAGATTCCGAGAATGGCGTTCGGATCGGTCGCCCCTGTCGGCAGCGCTCCCGTCGCCGTCAGCAGCGAAGTCGGAATCTGAATCGCGATTGTATGGACATTGTACCCCGCGGTGGCGTCCACACCGTTGGAATTTGCACGCGGAGCTAAATGAGCTGCATTGAATGGGCGCACACCAAGTAGATCGAAAATTGAACCCAGATCAATATAAAAAGCTTCATCCCGCTGGCCGGCAAAAACTCTGATATTGCCCGCACCGGTCGGGATCGTGCTGATGGCCGGTTCCGCCAAGGCGGTTTCGTAGTTCGGCGTCGAACGCGGACCGATGTTGACTGGAGGCGTCGGCAAATTCGTACCGAGAACAAAGGTGGTAAACATCGGCGTGGCCGGGTTGCCCTGACGGATCAGCGCCGTCACGTCCATGAACTGCTTGACGTTCCAGTCCGGGTCGGACAGGTTGTCAATCGTGTTCGTGTTATAGAGAAACGTGTCTGGGTTGCCGACGACTGTTCGGAAGCGGAACTGAATGGCCAAGTCGAGCCTGCCGTCGCCGTTGTTGTCGAACCGAATCTGATAGAGCACGCTGTCGTCGAACTTAAAGAAGTTCGGGCCGCTCGCCGGTTCTTCGAGCGGTATGAAGTTGGCCAGAATCGTGACGGTGTTCGGCCTGTCAGGGCTTATGAACGCGTAAATGTCGGTGCCGTCGGCCAGCGGGTCCTGAGAGATCAATGGTGCTTCGCGGTGGCTCGACGCCTCAGTGACCGGCGCTCTTAGGGGGCCGACCACGAACGCCACACCTAACAAACTGATCGCCATTATGAGTGATAACTTTCGTATCGGTTTTCGCATGGTTGTTCTTTCTTCCTTGTGTGTGCCCAGATCATCCACCGAGCGGCGCAACGCCGGGCTCCAAATTAGCGTCACACGGTTTTGTTTGAAGCGCGCACGTTACACGCCTCACTTCGTCTATCTTTAAGGAGGCATCCGCCTATCGCGTGCTCTCCTATTAGACTGCCTTGAGTTTCATAGAGTACGAATTTCACCCACCACACGGATTGGCGTACCTGCTGGGGTTGAAAATTAATCCGCAATGGAAAAGGATCGCTTGCGATATCACAAGAATTCGGCACCGAAGCTGCTAAAACACCAAACCTAGTTCTGGGGGGTATGGATTCTACTTTGTGAAGGAATCGGTTGTCTGTAGGAAAATAGCTAAAAAGCATGTAGGGGAATACCCTGACAGACTGGGCCACGAGAGCCCTTATCAAGTGAGACTTTTTCCATCGAAGCAGATTTATTCGTCTCGCAGTAACCCTTGCCGCAGAGCAAATCGTACCATTTCAACGCGACTCCTGAGGTTGAGTTTACCCATCAGCCTTACCTTGTAGGTTTCTACGGTTTTGACGCTGATACCGAGCTTCGCGCCGATCTCTTTATTGCTGTACCCAAAAGCGACTAAGCGCAACACCTGAGTTTCGCGGTCGCTCAACTCGCCTTGGGATTGGCCCCCCCAACCGGAGCCGCGATTGATATAGGTGCTGACTACTTGACCGGCGAGTGTGGGTTCGATATAGGAGCCGCCTGCAGCGCATGTGCGGACGGCGTGGACCAATTCATCCGCGACAGCGCGCTTGATTACATAGCCAGATGCGCCCGCCGTAAGCAATTGGCGGAGATAGCTTATATCCTCATAGATCGTGAGAGCTATAATTTTTATCTGCGGACATTCCTTCCTCAACCGCTCGGTCGCCTCTACTCCGTTCATCTCCGGCATTGATATGTCCATCACCACTAGGTCGGGCGATAGTTCGATGGCACATTTCAAGGCCTCTCGGCCATTTACCGCCTCTCCCACGACTTGCATATCCGGCTGCCCGTTGATCAGGGTCTTTAGCCCCTCGCGCACAATCATGTGGTCGTCAGCGAGAAGCACGCGCAGTTTATTCACAAGCTTCCCTTCCTCTGCCTTCTTCTTCGACAGGAATGCGCACGAAAATGCTTGTACCTAACCCGGGTTTCGATTCGACAACAAGCGCTCCACCCAGCAGATGGGCCCGCTCGCGCATCCCCAGAAGTCCCAGTTTGCCCTCCTTGATTGATGCTTGTGCCGACGCCTTAACATCAAACCCCTTGCCATTATCCTCGATAACAGTCACGATCTGATCGTCACGCCGCTCCACTATGAAGCTTACCTGGTCAGCCTCCGAGTGTTTGACCACGTTTGTCAACGCCTCTTGAGCAATACGATAGATCGTATTCTCGTACGCGACGGGAAGTCGACCGCTTTCCAGGCCCGAACTGTGAAAGTCGATCAGCACCTGAGATCGCTTAGCCCACTCCTCAACATAGTTGTAGAGGGCGGTGTGAAGTCCCAAGTCGTCGAGTGCGGGTGGCCGCAGTCCCCAGGCAAGACGGTGCACTTCACGCGCTAACTGATTGGTTAGATCCTGTAGCTGTTCTAAGGTGGCAATAATCGACTGCCGTCCGTAAGAAGCCGCATCAAGTCTCTTTAGTCCCATCATTAGGGCAGTCAACTGCTGGCCCATCTGGTCGTGCAATTCGCGCGAAATGCGCCGCCGCTCATCCTCTTGCGCGAGAACGAGGCGACGAAGCAGTTCCTGGCGTTCCTGCTCCGCCCGCAGGCGTTCTGCCATCTCGCTCTTCAGCATTTCATTAGCTTCTGCGATCTCGGCGGTTCGCTCTTCCACACGGCTTTCCAATTCATCGTAGGCTTCGCGCAATGCCTCTTCGGCCCGCTTGCGCTCCGTTATATCCCTAATGATCGACTGCAGAACACCGTCCTGAACCATCCTGCCGCTGATCTCCACCGGCAGAAGCGATCCGTCTTTGCGTCGTAATCGCCGCTCGGTCAAGAGTGTTTGGCCTGCCCGTAGCTGGTCGAAGCGGATTGGGGCGACGTTAAGTTCGTCGGGTGGGACAAGGTCTTTCACGTTGAGGCACAGCATTTCCTCGCGGGTATAGCCAAGCATCTCGCAGAGCTTTAGGTTGGTCTCGATGAAATTCCCGCTCGAGTCGTAGGTATGTATGCCGTCCGAGGCTTGCTCCATGAGCAATCGATACTTGCTTTCGCTTTGCCTCAAAGCCTCTTCGGTTCGCTTCCGATCGGCGATATCGCGGATCGTTGTGGTGATGAATGTTCTGTCGGCAATCGTATGAATCGAGACCGACGCTTCGAAGTCGATAAGTACACCATCTTTGCGCCTGCCGCTGAATTCATAAGTCGCGGGAGCTTGCTCGCCCCGTAGCCGGCGCCGACCGAACTCCAACATTCGTTTTCCGTCGTCGCTCGACGTGACGATGGAAACGGGTTCCCCGATTAGTTCCTCTCGTGCGTACATTAAAAGACGAGCGTACGAATCGTTCACGTAAACAATACGTTCGTCGTGTTCAACGAGGATTCCGTCGCGAGAAGCCTCGAAGATGGCTCGTAACTGCTCCTCACTTTGGGACATTCGCTGCTCCGCAAGCTTGCGCGTTGTAACGCTAGCGTGCGTGATCACCGCCTGTACTCTCCCCGCAAGTTCGAACCGCGTCACGCTGGCGTTGTACCATCGCTGCTGGTCATGAGAGTGGCAGGGATATTCCAGTGAGAACTCATTCAGATCGCCGCTGATGATTGAGCGAAGGGCGGCGGCAAAGCGAGCTGCGTCGCCGGCATCTTCGCCTGTTGCGTGTTCACACGCGGCGAAATAGTTAGCCCCTTCGCACAACCTTTCCGGATGCGAGGAATTCGCTTTACCAAACTCGCGCCACGCTCTGTTCACGAATACGATGGTGCCGCCGGAATCGATCACTGCTATGTGTTCCGGAAGCGCACCGAGAGAGCCCTCGGCGAACCGCCCCGAGTCCGCGTCATAGCGTTTATCAAGACTAATCAAAAAGAACCCTCCATTAAGCTCATGGTCCAAAACCAGAGATATTCACCAATGACGCGTCGCTGCCGACAGCTCCGGTTGACTTCGCCTCCAGCAGCAGGGGAAGACCCGGCTCGCGGAGCCTGCGTTGAAACTCAAGAAACTCTGTAGACTAGGGCCAACTAAGTGGGGGAGGTTGTGAATGAAATGATAGCACTCCCTTTAGATTCGAAGAAAGTACGCTGCGGCGAATCCTCCTCGAATGGCAGATCGCAGTTCAATTCTTTTGGGCCAGGGTCACCGTCTTTAAAAGCAGCTACCAAATTCATGGCTCGGGGGTATTTCGTTCGGGTTTTCTATCGATAGCAAGATGGGTTCATGTTTTTAAGAGTGTAACAGTCACCCGAGTCCCGCGGACGGAATATTCATAGAGCGTTGGCCGGAGATACTACGCCGGCTCCCGGGAGCGAAATGTTTTCCAGTGCGATTCAAACGATACATTCGCTCGTCCGGAGCTTCGGAACCTTTATGCCATCGGCCCATAAACGTTTGGTCCATACGGGACAGAGTGGAAGAAAAACTGCGATTTGATGCACGAAATTAGTCAACGAACCTGCTAAGACTCACTGAAGTCGGGTGAGAGTAGTGTATCCTGAAGGAATTCCTAGTCTGGTGCATCCGAGAAACATGAAAGGATCAGCCGGCGACACCGATCTTACAATCCGACCCCTCCGTACTGAAGACGCAGGAGCGGTCTCGGCTATGCTGCTCGCGCAGCCGGCGGAATATGCGCGGTTTTTCTATGCATTCGACTTCAACGAAGAAAGGATCATTGACATACTCGATAAGAGAACACAGGACGTGTATTCAGGGATGTTCTGGCGCGACGAACTAGCCGGGATCTTCATGCTGCGGGGATGGGACGCGGGGTACGATGTCCCATCATTCGGCGTGTTCGTGGCGGCGAAATACCGCGGCGGTGCATTTATGAGGATCTCTCTCGATCTTGCAAAACTGATTTGCCGCCTATCAGGTGCGCGACAGCTGATGGCGAAGATTCATCCTGACAATGTCTCTCGGCGCGGCGCATTTAGACTCGGTTTCGTTCAAACAGGCATGGAGTCTGAGACTGGTAATCTCGTCTACCACATGGATCTGTAGCGGAAGAGATGATTGGCAACAGTAGCGTCATGCGTTTACTGAAGATCGGGGTCTACTATTCAGCATATCTCGAGCAGTTTTATGCTCGATGTCCCAACCTAGCTTCCCAGGCTTATTCGGTACAACATGCCGCCCTGATGGACGACTGTTTCGGCTCGGCTAACTTCTGGACCGCTGCACTCAATAACCTGGGGTATGAGACCTGCGATATCGTTGCCAACGCCGAGCCTATGCAGACGATGTGGGCGAAGGAGCAGGGTCTCAAGTTCGACCAATCGCATTGGCTGTTTGATATCACGGCGGCCCAGATAGAAGCCTTTCGTCCCGACGTGCTACTAGTTGCTGACTACTCAACCATAACCGCGGTATTTCTGCGCCACTTAAAAGACATTTGTCCTTCGATTCGCCTTGTACTTGGTTGGTGCGGCGCTCCTTTCCAGGATGGTTCGATTTTCTACGAATGCGACATCGTTCTATCGTGTGTCCCGGAACTGGTCAGTCGTTTCCAGGAAAACGGGCATCGCAGCCGCCACATTAACCACGCATTTGATCCGCGCGTTCTAAGAAAAATCGATGTGCGCGCGCCGACGAATGCCGACTTTGTCTTCCTCGGTTCGCTAGTTAAATCCGATCAGTTTCACATAGGCCGTGAGAGGATTCTCTTGAAATTGATTAGAGAAACCGATCTCCGGATATGGTCTGACGCCGGGCAGCAATCTTCGTCTGCGCGGCAGCGTAGGACGCCGTTCAACGTCCCGGCAGGCAATGATAAACGAGCGGTCGCGGGCTTCCGGCCATCCCAGTGGCGTCGGTACCTGTCAGCCGTGCCGCTTCTCGGCCCTATACCACGTCGTGCGTCACGGCTCATTTTCGGAGGGTTAGATCAATCTGCTTCGCCGACTGTGGACCACGACGTCAGGCTTCGCTCAAACCCGCCGCTGTTCGGCTTGAACATGTTTCAGCAACTGCACGACAGTAGAGTAGCCCTCAATACCCATATAGACATCTCGACTTTCAACGCCTCAAATATGCGTCTCTTCGAGGCCACCGGTGTTGGCACTTGCCTGTTAACAGACTGGAAGTCAAACCTTTCAACGCTTTTTGAACTTGACTCGGAAGTTGTTGCCTATCGCGACGAAGACGAGTGTGTTGAAAAAGTGGAATATTTGCTTGGGCACGACAGCGAGCGCCGCAGCATCGCGGCGGCTGGACAGCGCCGCACATTACGCGATCACTCGTTCGCTCATCGGGCAGCGCAGCTTGACGGAGTTATTCTCGAGGCGCTGACATAGGGGGCCGTTCTTGAAGAACAGAGCCACCGATCTTATTCGGCGACTAATCAATTCTCGCGCCCCATCATTCGCGACTTTCATCCAGGTCGAGCGAGCGGAACGTTTGTTTTACCTGGAGTTTTTGCGCGAGGGTATGACGGTCTTCGACGTAGGAGCCAACATCGGGGAGCTAACCTTGATGTTCTCGCGGTTCGTGGAGCCCGGCGGCTGCGTGCACGCATTCGAGCCGAGCGGGGTGAGCTTCTTACGGTTGGCAGCGATCTGTACCGCGGCCTCCCTTCGTAACGTGCAACTCAACTCCATTGCCCTCGCGGAGAAAGAAGGGACGGTAACACTGCATTCGTATGGTGAGGATTACCTAAGCTGGACTTCACAAGCCCTGCGGCCACTCGAAAGCTATGGAATAGACGTCAGACCAATTAGCAGTGAGGAGGCGCCCGCCACGACGCTAGACGGTTATTGCGAAAAAAACCGGATTGTGTCGATTGATCTCCTTAAGGTGGACGTTGAGGGCGCTGAGTTTCAAGTATTGCTCGGAGCGCGCCGAATGTTGGAAGCACACCGCGTCCGGTGCATAGCGTTCGAATTCGGACAGACCACATTCGATATGGACAATGATCCGAACGAATTAGAAGCGTACCTAAAAGGTCTCGGCTATGTGTTGCGAAACGTCGTTGAGAAAGACCCTGTTTTCCCAGGAAGAGAGAGTCCGCAGACCGCCTGTTTCTCAATGCACCTCGCAACGCCCACCGCCACGAAATTCACATGAGAGCCATTCGCCTGCACCCATTCCCCGATGCTCAATATGACTGCCCACATTGTCTCCAGCATTTGGATGTCTTCGGCTGGCATACTCCGGGTATGCGTAACCTAGCCGATCTCCGCTGCTCAATTTGCGGTCGCCAGTATTATGGTGATCTCGCTGCTGGACAGGCTCTATACACGCCGATGTTGCTGGAGAAAGAGGGTGGTGTGGTTTATCACAAACACGGCGTTGAATGGTTTGCCCATTGGCTGCGCGATTCTTATGCCCATCGCACGGAAGTACCCGTTCCTTTCGAAGTGGAAAAACGCTTACCGATAACCCGGGAGGTCGTACTACTCAATTGTCTTGACACGCTCTATGGCCATTCGCTGCTGAAGCTGCTCAATGCGCAATACTATCTCGAGGGAGAAGTTGACCTCATATTGATCATTCCTTCGTTTCTCGCGTGGATGGTTCCGGACGGTGTCGCCCAAGTCTGGATTGTAGGTTTACCGCTTAACCGCGGGACCGAATGGAATGATTGGCTGGCTCGCGAAATTCACCGTCGTGTCGAAGATTTCCAATCTGTCAGTTTGAGCCTCGCGCTGTCTCACCCGAATCCTGGGGACTACAACATCGAACGCTTCACCGGCGTCAAACCGTTTCCCCTCGAGCAATGGGAAGACCGACTCAAGCGCCCCACGGTGACATTCATCTGGCGCGACGACCGCGCTTGGCAAATGCCAGCCGACAGTTCGACTCCTGGTGTCAGTAAAAAACTGAGACGCTGGGTAACGCGGCGGTCTAATTCGGGCGCAGCTCAGCGCAGTTTGGTAGGAGAGCTGGCGGAGACTTTGCGTTGCGAATTCCCCACGCTCGACTTTGCCATCGCGGGGTTGTGCGAAGAGGGGAACGCCGATGATCTACCTTCATGGGTCCAAGACCTCCGCCGTACGACAATGGATGACGACCACGAGCGGCGTTGCTGCGAACGCTACGCGTCCAGCCATGTTGTGGTCGGTGTGCACGGATCAAACATGCTACTGCCAACGGCGCACGCGGGCGGGCTTGTCGAACTCATTGGGTCAGAACGTTGGGGAAACTTCACGCAGGACGTCCTCTTTCGCGAAACCGAGGACTGCCGCGAAACGCTCTTCCGTTACCGCTTTGTGCCAACCTCGACGCCGCCACTCGAGCTTGCCCAGCTCGTTGGCCTCTTATTGAGAGGACGCGATAGTTTTCGGCGCCTAATGAACGCTGGGCTTGGATCAGTTTGAGCTTGAGGTCAGATTAAAGGTGTTTTCGAATCCCGAATGGACTACGTTTGCTTTGAAGTTTCCGTTGATTGCAGGGAGCTTAGGCTAGAGAGACGTTGGAAGGACGCTGGCGAAGGGTGAGTGGACCGCAACCCGTTCTTCATCTGAAGACAACTGCGCGTGAGCATGGTTGAAGATAAGCTGGCCGGATTTGAAAGTTGCCAAAGTGATTGATAGCCTCCCCCAGAAATCCCGAAATTACTCGATCGGTCCTCCGCCGTAATTAATCACCACTTTGCGGCAGAACAACCGTGGAATGAGGTTTTATGAGTATAGTTCCGAGCAACTTCGGCTGGAGCAGGAAGAGCAAGTCGATGAGCTTCCGATCACCCGACTCGGAACTCTTCTTACAGATGACCAGTACAGCGACGAACCCGGATGGGAGACGTTATTCTGACCTTCGTTACTAAACGTAACCAGGTGGACGAATCACCGCTCGAATTGAAAGAGCACCTGCGGCTGCTCATCGAGAGCGCGAAGGATCATGCTGTCTACACGATGGACGCAGACGGGCGTGTTGATTACTGGAACGCGGGCGCGCAGGCACTCTTCGGCTACACAGAAAGCGAAATCATCGGTCAATCCGCGGCGCTGCTCGACACTCCTGAAGATCGCGAGGGCAAAAAGCTGCAAAGTGTGCTGCGCGAGGCAAATGAAAGCGGCAGCGTAGAGGATGAACGCTGGCACCTTCGCAAAGACGGCACACGTTTCTACGCGAGCGGCGTTTTGACTCTCCTAACGGAAGATCGAGTTGAAGGGCGCACTGCGCTCGGATATGCGATGATCGCCCGTGAAGTTACCGAGCGCAAAGCGGCTGAAGAGTCTATAAGATTTCAAGCACATTTGCTGGACACGGTTGAACAGGCAGTTATTGCCACTAATTTGAATGGAATTGTCACTTATTGGAATAAGTTTGCGCAACAGCTTTATGGATGGACGGCACACGAGGCGTTAGGTAGACACATCATTGAGTTGACGACGCCGGAACGAATGGCCGAGCAAGCCATTGAGATAATGTCCCGCCTCCAACGGGGCGAAAGCTGGGCAGGAGAATTTAATGTGCAGCGACGTGATGGCACGACTTTTCCGGCACAAATCATCAATTCCCCCATCGTCGATGAGATTGGAATGTTAATTGGCATTGTCGGGGTTTCCGTCGACATCACCGATCGCAAGCGGCAGGAAGTTTCATTATTAGAATTGACCCGACAATTAGAGCGACAGGCACGCATCTTTAATGTCGCGCTTTCATCGATAACTGACTTCGCTTACATCTTCGACCGCGATGGGCGTTTCGTGTACGCGAATCAGGCACTCCTTGATCTATGGGGACTGACGTTAGACGAAGCTGTGGGTAAGAATTTCTTCGATCTTCAGTATCCTGACGTTCTTGCCTCGCGCCTTCAACTGCAGATTCAACAAGTCTTGGACACTCAGCAGAGACTTCGAGACGAGACACCTTACACCAGCCCCACGGGCAAGGGAGGCTACTACGAATATATTTTCAGTCCGGTATTCGACGCCGACGGCACGGTGGAGGTGGTCGCTGGCTCAACCCGCGACATCAGCGAGCGCAAGCAGGCGGAAGAAGACTTGCGCGTCAGCCGCGCTGCACTGCAAAAGTCTAATGAAGAGCTTGAGCGACGAGTCATGAAGCGTACCGCCACCCTCTCCGAGACAAACGCCGTTTTGCAGCAAGAGGTAAGAGAGCGGCAGCGCATCGAAGGGGAGCGCGTCGAGTTGCTGCGACGTGTCATCTTCGCTCAGGAGGATGAGCGGCGGCGCATTGCGCGGGAGATGCACGACCAGTTCGGACAAGGCTTGAGCGCACTCACCTTAAATCTTGCTGCGCTGAAAGAAGAAACCAGCGAACATGTGAAACTGCGGAAGCAACTCGAAATATTGGAGGCGATTGCAAAACAACTCGATGCGGACGTCGATTTCCTCGTCTGGGAACTGCGCCCAACCGTACTCGACGATCTCGGCTTGCCGGCTGCGCTAAAAGCGCACGTCCAAAATTGGTCGAAGCATTTCAATATCCTCGCCGAACTGCAAGTCACTGGAATGAGGAAAGCACGGATGACGAACGAAATCGAAACAGTGTTGTACCGCGTCACCCAGGAGGCCCTTAACAACATCGCCAAGCATGCGCGAGCGGGAAAAGTGGACATCATTCTGGAACACCGCGACCAACACGTCTCGCTTATCATAGAAGACGACGGCGTGGGCTTCGACGGCGCACAGGCCTTCGGCCGAAGTCACCAGGGCTTAGGCCTTATCGGAATTCGCGAACGCGCTGCGCTGGTCGGCGGCACGGTTGAGATTGAGTCGCAACCGGAGAAGGGCACGACGGTTTTTATTCGCATTCCCGCGCCAGCCGTGCCGCGCGATGGAGAACAGCATGAGTAATCTCCGTATCCTGTTGGCCGACGATCACGAAATGTTTCGCGAAGGATTGAAGACCCTTGTCAGCGCTCAGCCAGATATGGAAGTGATCGGTGAAGCGAAGAACGGACGCATGGCAGTGGCTCTCGCTCAGCAACTGCAACCGGATATTGTTGTGATGGATGTTTCGATGCCTGAATTGAACGGGCTGAAAGCGACGGAGAAGTTAAAGGGACTGTGTCCTCACCTCCCAATTCTGACTCTGACGCGCCACACCGATGAAGGTTATCTGCAACAACTGCTTAAGGCCGGTGCGGATGGTTACGTGCTCAAAAAAAGTGCATCAAGTGAATTGATTCGTGCTATCCGCACGGTCTGCAAGGGAAACACTTACATTGATCCGGCGCTGACAAAAAGGGTTATCAGCAGTTTTGTAGGGGGACGACCGGCGCGGGGCACGCCTGCCGGCAAGGACTTGTCTGGCCGGGAGGAAGAGGTGCTACGCTTCATCGCTTGGGGTCACTCGAATAAAGAAATCGCCGCCTGCCTCTCTCTCAGTGTCAAGACCGTTGAGGCGCACAAAACCAACGCCATGCAGAAAATGGGCATGAGAAGTCGTATTGACATCGTGCGCTACGCGCTCCTGCAAGGTTGGCTCCAAGACACTTAACTCTTCGTTAGTTTCATTAGGGAAAATCCTTACCAGTTTCTCTCATCTTTCCGACTATCAGACCATCCTCGGAGTGGCTAAGATCCGCATGTCCTTCTCCAGAGAAACTACTGTTTGCTGTGCTAAAACGGGAAACTTAGGTTCTGGTTGCCTTTCCTGAGGTGCAGGAATGGCAGAACGGACAAGCAGGAGAACAAGGGGGAGAGGGCGAGTCAAACTCGCCCTCAATTCTGAATCGATACTCGCTCAGGCGGCAGTAGGAATCTGTTAGCGCGTTGGCCGATAACGGATGCTCTTCTGAAAAGACTTCGCCATGAACAATCGCATGGCTCCTACAAAACTAACCGGCTTGATTGAAATCGACGAGGAGGGAACCGTGCTTTACGCCAGACTTGAAAACGACGACGAGCGCCGCGACTTGAGTGGTCTTAACTTCTTTTCGCAACTGCTGACCTTCAGGAACGTCGAAGAATTTAGACGAAGGCTCGATGATTTTAGCAAGGGACCGGATCAGGCGAACAGTTTTCATTTCACCTGCGACTTTGACGACGGCGCGATTCCAGTGCGAGTGCTGGTGGCGCGCATCCGAGAAAGGACAAACGACGCGCGCACAAAGTCACTTCTCGTTCATATCCGAGAAAATCGATGACAATGACAATCGGCAGTGACAGGGGACTAAGGCCAGGCCGAGTTTTTCAAACCGTGCTGATTTATTTCTCACTTGAGAAGAACTCAAACACACAAGATTGAACGGAAGAATCATGCCAACAGATTCGCAGATGCAACAAGTATTAGACCAATTTGCCGAATTCGGTGTGCCACCAATTGAAAGTTTTACACCTCACGCAGCGCGCAATACGGGCGAAAGTCGAAACATAACTCGAAATTGCCAAGTTCGGATGGAAGCGGAAGCCATTGCTGATCATGGTCTGAAAAGGAATTGGTGTTCATCGGGGTTCAAGATTTAGGAGTAGCCCATTCGATTCAAGCTTTCTGGCCGTCCATCCTCGAGGATGATACAAGATCTGCGCCAGCTTCTTCATTACCTTGCTCGGCCAGCACAGTCTCAGCAGCTTCAGCCATACGCTCTTCTAGAACCTCACTTGGTGCGTCCGCCGGATGGATGTCACCAGCATGGTAAAAGTGGGAGCCTCGATACAGTTCACGTAAAAACTTGAAGAAGACTTTGGCGATAGCGATCGCCGGTATCGCAAGAATGATGCCTAACACGCCATAGAGTTTGCCGCCGATTAAGAGTCCAAGGAAGACGGCCATTGGATGTAGATTCAGACGGCCGCCCAGAATGCGCGGAGTTAGGAAGTAACCCTCGATGGTCTGGACGATTACGAATACTCCAATTATGGCTGCAATGTGCCACGGCCCTGCGCCATTAGCGAGAGTCAAGCCGCATGCAAGCACAAGCCCCATCAGTGTGCCAACATACGGAATAGTATTGAGTAATCCAGAAAGCGCGGCAATACCAGCCCATGCCGGAACCCTCAGGATCGCAAATCCGATGGCATAGAGTACTGCCATGATCAATCCGATCAGGAGTTGACCGCGGACGTAGGATTCGAGAATGCGTCCCGATTCATCGAAGAGGCGGCTGAATGGGTCGCGGAAACGGGGTGGAATTAGGTCCTCAGAAGAATCGCGCCAGGTCCTGAAGTCAATCAGGAGATAAAAGACAAAAAATGGAACCAGTAGCAGGTCAAGAGAAGACACAAGAACCGAGAGCAGACCAGACTTCCCCCCGCCTGCGTCCATTGCTGTGGATCCAACAACGACCGCAGGATCACTCAAAAATTTCTCGATTTGATCCCCGGCTAATCTCTCTCCGACCGGCCAGTAGCGTTTCAATACCGCTCTCTGCCTGGCAGCCTTTTCCGGATTGAAGTTACTGCTGATCTTCTGACTTGCCTTGGTGCCCTGCTCCCAAAGATCGGGAATAACGAAAGCTAGAAAGGCAACAAGCGCAAGTGTGACGATCAGGATGGCTCCAATTGCAGCTAGGGGGCGGGTCAGGCCAACGTTCTCTCCCTGAGAGACTATTGGATTAAGAAGATACGCAAGCGCAAAGGACGCAAGTATAGGAACGATTGCTACTCGTCCGATGACATAAAGAAAGTGCAGGGCCAAAACGGCAACTATGACAGTAGGCACCCACCGTAACCACCAGAAAGGTGACCGATCACTTAGCGGTGGGGGACCAGGCCCCTTAGCGGCGGTGGTTGTCATGCTCACCTGAGTTTTGCCGGTTGTCAGCCCCTCGCTCGGGAATACTGTTCGCTTCTTGTGGTAGAGCCGAGTGCAGCCAGGATGCCCCGGCTCCACTAAGTACGGAAGGGAGAATGGCTCAGCCTTCCGCCCTTCTTCAGCAAATACTGTTCTTATCGAACCCCAGTAGTGAACCTCAGTCTTTGATTGTTTTGGAACGCCGTGTGTATGATTCACGTCCTTGAGAGCTTTCTCTGGACTGGGGAGAGCAATGGTTGTGCCGCTTACCAAGAGTCGCCAAGGTCGACCAACGGAAAAAAAGGATTTTCTGTGCCGCAGCGCATCTTCAGCGCATCTATTGGTGGCGGTACTTTTAGCCGCTGAAACCTTAGCAATCTAATGTGAGAGATTCAGGCGTCAGGGACGAAGTGGCTCTCGGATTGCTTTGTGTACTGGAAAAGCGGAAACCACATGATAGGAGAATAGAAAATGCTAGGAATTTTAGTCTGGATAATTCTGGGGTTGATCGCCGGCTTGATCGCAAAAGCCATTATGCCGGGAAAAGATCCTGGTGGAGCGGTTATCACGACGCTGTTAGGCATCGTTGGCGCGGTTATCGGTGGCTTCATAGGTCGGAGCCTCCTTGGCTATGGGCGGGCTGTTGATTCTGCCGGTGACTTGAGTGAACCAGGATTTCTGATGAGTCTGGTCCTGGCAGTCATTGGAGCCATCGTCGTACTCGCAGTCTACCGGCTCATTAAGGGTAGAAGCTTAAGGGCCTGAGTTTTATAGCTTTTTCCAGTAATGGACTTGAAGCGGAACGCGCCGGTTCAACAAAGTCGACAGTCTCGGGGTAAGCAGATCTTCGCGAGGCGCAGGCTCAGAGAGGTTGTAAGACTTGCTTTCTAAGCCAGCGCAAAGGTGTCCAAATTAAAATTGATTCAGTCTACGCACCCTTCTGAAAAGATCCCGGCTCAAGGGTTTGGCGCGTAGTGCGGAGCGGGCAACGCAACGGCCAGCGCTGGAAAACGAAACTTGATCGAGGGAGTTAACTAAATCTTAAGGAGACGAATCATGAAAACAGAACAACGGAACGAATTGCTTTACCAGGCACTCGAAACTGAGTTAGGTGGAGTACAAGTCTACACGAAGGCTGTAACCTGCGCCCTTAACCCGGATCTTAAGGAGGAGTGGCAGAAGTATCTGGACCAGACTAAGCACCATGTCGAGATTGTGGAAGGAGTATTCGAAAAGCTTGGACTTGATCCGGAAACCGAGACGCCCGGACGAAAAGTGGTGCGGCACATCGGCCAGTCTCTGGTGAAAGCAATGGAGATGGCCAAGAGCACAGACAAGCCGGAGGCGGCGCAGTTAGTCGCGGCAGAATGCGTGGTGCTGGCGGAGACAAAAGATCACCTAAACTGGCAACTTATCGGCGAGGTCGCCAAGAAGGTCAAGGGTGAAGATGGCAAGGCTCTGAAAGAAGCGCACGATGAAGTTGAAGACGAAGAAGATGAGCATGTCTATCACACCACCGGATGGACCCGCGAACTGTGGATCGACTCGCTGGGAATGCCCGCGGTGCTCCCGCCCCCTGAAGAAGAGAAGGATGTAAAAACAGCGATCGGCGCCGCCCGGGCCAAGCAGGCAAGAGGGAGTATGCTTTAACGCATTCGTAGTGGCGGTGGCTGCGTAGCCCGGAATAGCCTCTTGTGAGGGTCAGTTGAGCTTGAAGGTCCAGATTTCAGCGTTTCGAATCCGAAGGGATTTAGGTCAATAGCCCTGGGCAAGTTTGCAACACCACGGAGTATCGCAGAAAGACCCGACCCAGGAAAGGATCGAAAAGAGCCCGAAGATGTGATCCCTTTAGCGTCTGTAAGGAAAATCTAGAATCGCGAAAAATGAGAGTACATAAACTCATTAGTTGCAATTGAAAAACTCGTTAGAACGCAACTGCGAGCCAACATTTAAAGTAGTTGAGCCGGTTATTCCGACGGGCTTCCTTTCGCTTGTCGTTGGGCGTCGCGCAACGCACGCCCACGACTATCAACTAGATCCCTCACCGGGTTGCTGTGCCGAAACCCAAACTGACCACTACTTCTTTTTCTGGACCATCACCTGAAAACTCTCGGCCAGGCTGCCGGGAAGGATCATTTCGCGAGCGGACGTTCTCACGCGCAATCGCTCAGATTCTCGCGGCGTTTCCATCACTCTCAACTCCATTTCCGCGAGCAAGCCGGCAGCTAGCAGGAATTGATCCTGGCGTTCGAAGGCTACGACTCTCAACCCGTTGCTTGCGCCAACCATCTTAACAAGCGTCCAATCCACTGAACTCGTGATGTCCTGATGACCCGGTCGGAGCAGCACATCACCAGAAACCTGGTGCTTGTGGAAGGCCCGCAGACTTCCGTCTCGTCTTTCTCCCTCATTGTAAAGAACCGAAGCTTCAGCACCATAGTCTACGGTGATCAAATAGCCCGACCTGAGCTTCCTGGAGACTAACTCCAGCCAATTTTCGATTTCCAGATTTACGTCGGCGATTCGCCCTTCACCAAGACGAATGTTAAGCCGCTCGAAATGTTTGCTGAGTTGCTGAGTCGATAGCTGGCCAACTATCCACTCAAAACTCCTCCTTTCATTTACCCCCACATGCAACTCACGCAGATCACCTCCCTGCATGACTACACGATGGACTGGAAAAGCGTCTAGAAGCTCATTGGAAAAGACTATCGCGTGATCGAGAGGATTAAGCGCCGCTAGCGGTTTGAATTCGACCCGAGCGTCGAATCGTGCAAGTCGCGACCGTGCGCGCGACCGGGAGTCAGGGCTGGCTTCATCGATGAAGTAGTGGGTCTTGGAGAAGATGTCTGGAAAGCGCAGTAGAAGTGTTTCCAGGACAGTCTCCGCGAAATTGCCGGCACCCGCCCCAACTTCAACGATATTTATCGACGCGGGCGAGCCAAGGTCCTGGTAAAGTTTTGCAAAGTAGCGGGCGAAGGTTGCAGCAAAAAGGACACTTCGCTCCGGGCTGGTGCGGTAGTCACCTTGTCGACCCCATCTCTCTCGATCCGGGCGGCAATAATAGCCTTGCTCAGGATCGTAAAGCGCGGTTTTCATCCACTCATAAAAGGTAATGAGACCATCAGAACGGATTCGCTCGTGCAGACGTTCGGTTAACGGGGAGGACATCGGGACTGCTAGCGATTCGCGGGATCGCTTTTATCCAGGAGGCGCGTCGTGTTTTCGGTAACGCTGGAGGGATGACGAATTTCTGAAGTGTTAGGACGAGATCTCCAACCAGGCGCGGGATTGTTTTGTGCCGGCGGTAAAGCTCCCGGAGCGTGCGCGCCAAGTTGAGAAATGGGAAGCGGAGCATAGGATGTGGTCACGACGTGATGCCTGGGAGCCCCTTCCTCAAAGAGCGCAGCAAACAGCATTCGTATCAATCCACCAAGAAAGAAGATGATTGCTGCAAGGGGGACGAGTATGTCGAGCAGGTTTGGACCATGTGCGAAGCCGTTGATAACACCCAACACCGGGACCATCACAGTCCCGGCTAAAAAAAGCGCTGCTCCTTGACGCACTCCCTTGCGTCGGGCCGACATCTCTCGAGGGACGCTGGGCTGATACAAGGGCGGCGCTCCTCCGCTTCCCAACAACTGCAGAACGCCTTCAAGCGGGAAACCACACCGCGAGCAGAACCTCAAGCTCTCCGAGACCTGTTGTTGGCCACACTGTGGACAATACATAGTGGGATGACCTGACCTTAGAGTTATGGGTGGCAATCAGCTTTGTAAACGTTGAGAAACTGTTGCCAACAGGACCAGGGCGCGGCCCTGAAAACCAAGCGCTCGTACCAGAGTATTAAGAAGCAAACTCATCAGAGGGCGCATCTCGCCAGAGGGAGCGGCAATCTTCTTCAACAAATCCATATCTCCAGCAAAGCAGGCAAACGCATGTTTGCGCGTTTCTTCCACTTCATTCAAGTATTCTCTAACACGAGCGCTAGTCGAGAGTGTCTCGGGCAAGGTCCACTCGAAGGGATCGTCCCAAAGATTTGAAGTGATCCCACCGCAGGTCTGTTCTACTACCCCGGCACTTCTCTGGATAAACACGACCACAGACGCCGAATCGCCGATCGCATGCGAGTCGCCGAAAAGTATTTCAACCGGGGTTGTTTCAATGAGCTGGCAAGATTGCGCGTGTAGTCGCTCAAACTCCGTCTCGAAGCTCTCAATCACTATCCGTTCGGGTTGAGTTTGAACGCTTACGACTTCATCCATCGATAAAACTGTAGCAGAGACATTTTCAGTCATTAAATCTTGGTTAGGCTCGCCAACCAATTTGATGCTTCGCAGATGGAGTGTCCGGCTACGTTTTTAACTACTTACCTTTTGCGCGCCTGTCCGTTTCCTGCAGCACGGTACCGAAGCTTCTGCCTCCAAAGCTATAACCTGTGTACACCTTGCCCTTGGCGCCAACTCTGGAGCCACGCGAAGGCACCCCGCGCGTGGTTACCACCCAGATTCTGCCGGTGCCGTCATCGATCTCGTAGGCACCGTTGCCGAGCACGCCGTAGCTATCCGTCACGTTACCTACGATGCCAACTTCTTTATTCTGATAACGGCCGGGATCGGCGTTGATTCTCGAGATCGTTTCCTGTTTCGGGCAGGCAGTTACGAGAACCGCTCCCATTAGAATTAGCGCACTCAGCCCCAGTCTCCTTGTTAAATACATACGCGTCTCCTTTTCAATTGAATAATTTATCGGGAGAGCGCCGCATTCGAAACCGCTTCCTGTCAGAACCGCGTGCGGTAGCGACCGGGTGTATGCCCAGTTAAAGCCCGGTCGTTATGATTTAGAGATGCAAACGCCGGGCAAACCGTTTTCCCTGGAGTTTGACATTAACTCAAGCTACTTACCAAACCAACCTATGGGCCTGCCTGAAAGATCCACCCAAACGCTCTTGACATGGGTATACATCTCCAGAGCATGCTTGCCCATTTCCCGGCCGTAGCCTGATTGCTTGTAACCTCCGAAGGGAGAAGCCGCATTGAACACGTTGAAGGTATTGATCCAAATCACCCCAGCCTTTATTTCTTTCGCGAAGCGATGCGCACGAGTGATGTCGCGCGTCCAGATACCCGCGGAAAGACCGTAGATAGTATCATTCGCCTGTTTGATCAGATCATCTTCGTCCCGAAAGGTAATCACTGAAACCACCGGTCCGAAGATCTCTTCCTGCGCGACGCGCATCTGATTGTTTACGTTTGAGAATATTGTGGGCTGGAAGAAGTAGCCTTTCTGAAAAGCTCCCTCGAGTTTGGGCGATTCACCGCCAGACAGTACCGTGGCGCCTTCTTTTTGCGCTACATCAACATAACTCTTTATGCGGCTTAGTTGTTCCGCAGAGACCTGCGGACCCATATGTGTAGCTTTGTCCATAGGATCGCCAACGTTGACCCTAGATGCCTTCTCTTTTAATAGTCCGAGGAACTCGTCTTTTACCTTCTCTTCGACAAACAGACGTGATCCGGCGCAACAAACCTGACCCTGATTAAAGAAAATTCCCATCATGGCCCCACTGACCGCCTGGTCCATATCCGCATCTGCAAACACGATGTTCGGCGCTTTACCTCCGAGTTCGAGCGACACCTTGGTAAGGTTTTCAGCGGCTGCCTTCGCGATCAACTTTCCAACTTCAGTGGAGCCGGTAAACGCAATCTTATCGATGCCGGGATGAGCAGCCAGCGCGGCGCCGGCTGTCTCGCCGTATCCGGGAACGATATTGACCACACCTTCGGGGAAGCCGGCTTCCTGGATCAACTTCCCAAGTTCCATCGCGGTCACGGGAGTCTGTTCAGCCGGCTTGAGCACCACCGTATTGCCGGCCGCAAGCGCGGGGGCCAGTTTCCAGGCCGCCATCAGGAGGGGGAAATTCCAAGGAATAATTTGCCCACAGACCCCTACCGGTTCCCGCAGAGTGTAATTAAACATCTGCCCCGGAACAGGAATCGTCTCGCCTTCGATCTTCGTGGCCCAGCCTGCGAAATATTCAAAGTTCTCCGCGACCTGCGGCAGGTCGACATAGGTTGACTCTTTAATCGGTTTACCATTATCCGCAGTTTCCAACGCAGCCAACTCGCTACTGTGCTCTTCAATTAGCTTTGAGAGTTTGTAGAGAATGCGGCCGCGATCCCGGGCGCTGATCTTGGACCACTTACCCTCGAAAGCCCGACGAGCAGCATTAACGGCCTTGTCGATGTCGGCTTTGTCTCCTTCGGCGACTTCGGCCAGATTCTCGCCGGTGGCAGGGTTGGGGGTAGTAAAAGTCTTGCCGGATTCGGCATCGACCCACTGACCGTCGATGAAGAGTTGGTACTTGCGCGGTGTATTCGCTTCTGCTGGTTGTGCAGATGACATTTAAGTACTCCTAGTTGATTCGAAACGTTTGCTAAAAAGCACCCTAAAAATCCGTGGTTCCAGCCAGTAGCTGCCTCAGCACGTAGGGCAGAATCCCACCGTGCTGGTAATAATCGATCTCAATGGGTGTGTCGATTCTAAGTGTGACAGGGACCTCTTCACTAGCTCCATTTGTGCGGCGGACAACCAGCGTCACATCTTGTAGCGGCCTGACGCCATTCTCCAATCCCAGTAGATCGAATGTCTCAGTGCCGTCCAGACCAAGCGACGCAGCATTGACTTCATCTTTGAACTGGCATGGCAACACTCCCATACCCACGAGGTTGCTGCGATGGATACGTTCAAAGCTTTGGGCGATCACTGCCTTTACGCCCAGCAATCGAGTCCCCTTCGCCGCCCAGTCGCGCGAACTGCCAGTCCCGTATTCCTGCCCGGTAATCACCATCAGAGGGACACCTTCCAGCTGATACAACATCGCCGCGTCGTAGATGCTCATCCGCCGGTCGCTCGGCTGATGAATCGTCACACCCCCTTCAACGCCCGGGACCATCAGGTTCTTGATCCGGACATTTGCGAATGTGCCGCGCACCATTACCTGGTGATTGCCGCGACGCGAACCGTAGCTGTTAAAGTCGTCTATTACCACTCCTCTTTCCAGGAGGTACATCCCCGCGGGAGAATTCGCCTTGATCGCCCCGGCTGGGCTGATATGGTCCGTGGTTACCGAATCACCAAAAATCGCGAGCGGTCGTGCCCCGCGTATGTTTTCCCAACTCCCAACGGCATTGCTGAAGTTTTCAAAGTATGGTGGTTCCTGGATGTAGGTTGATTCGGAATCCCATTCGTAGACGTTACCGGTCGTCGTTGGTATCGAGTTCCAAAGCGGGTTCTGATCCGCAAAATTACTATAGAGACGACGGTACGTATCAGGATCAAAGGCCGAAAGCAGGAGCTCGTTGATCTCCCGAAGGCTCGGCCAGATATCGCGGAGATAAACCGGCTGATCATCTTTTCCCAGCCCCAGCGGCATGCTCGAAAGGTCCACGTCGACACGTCCAGCTAGCGCGAACGCAACCACCAAAGGGGGGCTCATAAGAAAGTTTGCCTTGATACTCTGGTGAACGCGGGCTTCAAAATTTCGATTACCGGAGAGTACGCTCGCTGCTATCAGATCGTGCTCAGTGACAACCTGCTCGATCGTCGGATCGAGTGGGCCTGAGTTGCCTATACAGGTAGTGCATCCGTAACCTACGAGATTAAAGCCAAGCTGATCAAGGTAAGTTTGGAGCCCGGTCTTTTGCAGGTACTCGGTAACAACACGCGAACCCGGCGCCAGGGAGTTCTTCACTGCCGGCCGCACCTTCAACCCATGCTCTACGGCTTTCTTCGCGAGCAACCCGGCAGCCAGCATCACACTCGGGTTCGAAGTGTTAGTGCAGGAGGTGATGGCCGCAATCAAGACATCGCCATGGCCGAGATCGACCTCAGCATGCGGGAATTCCTCCGGATGAACTTGCTCCAGCCGGTCAGGGGTGGGCCGATTGTTGACCATCTCCGTCTCCGACCAGGCGCTGGTGTTTATCCGTGTGAGGTCTCCACCGACTGAACTGGGAACGGAATGAGCCTCTTGCTTGCCACCACCCGCAATGGCAGCTTTGGCGAGCCCTGGCACTCCTATCTTGGTGAAATAGCGAGCGACACTTTCCTCTTCTGATTTTCCGTAGCCACCTTCGGACGCCGGTTTTTGCAACAGACTCAGAAACTGATCCTTAAGATCCGGCAGCTCAATGCGATCTTGAGGACGCTTCGGGCCGGCAACGCTCGGACGGATCTCGCCGAGCTCTAATTCAAGCACCAGGCTGTACTGGCATTCGCCCTTTCGTGGGATTCCAAACATGCCCTGCGCCGTGTAGTAGTTTCGGACCGCTTCAACCTGTTCACGATCACGACCTGTGGCTTCCAGGTACAGGCAAGTCTCTTCATCGACCGGGAAGAAGCCCAAAGTCGCTCCATATTCCGGCGCCATGTTCGCGATCGTCGCGCGATCTGTTACCGAAAGACTGGTCGCCCCGTCCCCATGGAACTCGACGAATTTCCCCACTACCTTGGCCTTGCGCAACATCTCTGTGACTCGCAGCACCAGGTCAGTCGCCGTGACTCCGTCCCGCAAACTACCGCTCAGGCAAACGCCAACTACATCCGGCGTCAGGAAATAGACAGGCTGGCCCAGCATGGCTGCTTCGGCTTCAATGCCACCGACTCCCCACGCCACTATGCCCAGTCCATTAATCATTGTCGTATGTGAGTCAGTGCCGACGAGGGTATCCGGGTAATAGATGTCGTGCTTTTCCCAAACGCTCCTCGCGAGAAACTCGAGGTTTACCTGGTGACAGATTCCGATGCCGGGCGGAATAACACCAAAACCGTCAAAGGCCTGCGTGCCCCATTTCAAAAATTGGTAGCGGGAATTGTTCCGCTTAAACTCCATCGTCATGTTCTTCTCAAACGCGTCTTTCGTGCTCGAGAAGTCCACCTGGACAGAATGATCGATGACCAGATCGACGGGCACCAGAGGCTCGATGACCGCTGTGTTCTTTCTCAGCCGGGCTACCGCGGAACGCATGGCCGCAAGGTCCACCAGTAAGGGCACCCCGGTGAAGTCCTGCAGCAGTACCCGCGCCACAACAAAGGGAATTTCCTCAGTTCGTTTGGCATTGGGTTCCCAGCTAGCCAGCGCGCGAACGTCATCTTCGTTAATCTTGTTTCCATCCATGTTGCGCAGCACGGATTCCAGGACAATTCGGATACTCACTGGAAGCTTTGAAATCGCACCCACGTTCTCTTTTTCGAGCTGAGGTAACGAATAAAACTTGGCAGATACACCGGGTCGGGGATTGAAGGACTGAAGCGAATTAAAAGGGCTTTTTGGCATAGGTCTCGAAGACTTTAATCGTTTACGGGGAGAACTTTCCGCTTCCGGTTGTTAAGCCAGCGCTTGGAGTTTGACGATTGTGTTGACAAAGTTCAGTGTAAAGTGAGGCCGCGCAATCGTCAAGCAAGGCGTTATTTTTCATCCCAACTAGATAAATGGCGGAACCATTGCCGCGCCTTCCCGCGTTTGCTATAGTTCCGCGCGAAGCAAACCCCTAAACCTTGTTTCAATCCAGGATGAGAAACTGAATGTTCTCTCACTCTCGGAGTGAGTTCTTGCTGCAGTCAGAGCATTAGGATTTGAGGAGAGTGATATGACAAAGAAACCCGCTGAAGGCTTTGAGTACTTAAGCAATAATCCAGATTATGTTCCCAATCCAGAGATTGAAGAGTTTATGGAGGAGGAAATCCTGCGCGCACCGAAGGATCCCGAGCTGCTGGCCCACCGTCTGCGCAACAATACCGCTGCTTCTCCCAGCGACGCGGGGGGCGATCTGGATGCCTCTTGGGAGGATGTAAACGAGAGTGGTTCGGAAACCGTAGCCGGCGATAACCCTACGCCGGATCAATCAATGGTGGAGGAAAACGCGCAAGCGATTGGCGTGACTTTCGAGGACAACGAAGAACTCGAATTCATCGACAAAATCGAGCGCCGTGATCGAGATCGGTTTGAGCTGGATCCGAGATCGAAGACAAGCGACGATATGATCTGATCGCCAGACAGAGTGCACCCTTAAGAACACTAGTCTAGCTTAAGGTTTATCCCCTTTGTTGGTTTTTGCGTCTTTGTCGTCTTCATCCTCCTCGTTATTGTCTTCCAGTTCGACTTCTACTACTGCATTGCTGGCGATGTCGACCTCAACCTCATAAATCTTACCGTCCGCGGTGAGAATCTCAACTTCGCAGATAGTCTTCCCTACTTCTTTCTCCACCTCCACCCCCAGCAGATTACCGGGTTTAGCGGCTATGGCGGTTCTGACCGACGCTATCATCTGGTCGGCAGTGATGGCCGGTTTAGCCTTTTTGGCGTCTTGCCCTTCCGCCTCAATCCCATACGCAACAACTCCCAATGCCAGCGCAATCAAAAAGACTGAAACCAAACCTGCAATTCTCTTTATTCTGCTTTGCATCCTGCCTAGTGCTCCTCGTCACATATTAAGACTTATTCGCCTTAATTCTAATTGCCGAGCGCCCTCATCCTAATGGACGTATCCTCTTGGTCAATTCTTGCAATGACATCGAATTTTGCGTCCTCGAATTAGTGAGCCGCCGCCGACCTAGTAACGTAGCCGCGCGCTGCGTTCGGCTCATTCTGAGCGACACTCACGGATGCAATGCGAGACTAAGGCGCCCGCGACAGCGATGGTCCTCTTCAATCCTTCTTTCATGATCACTATCCTTTCGTGTAACGTCGCCCGACGAAAACCTTGCGGCGACTGACCACCGCCTGAGCTCAGCGGCTGAGGCGGCGGTCAGTATTTTGAAATCCCCCAACAGTTGATGTCGGCAAGTCTATTGGGTTTCGAAAAATAGGCTCGTGATGGTCTGATTGCCGCTGACCTCCAGTACCAGCACCTCGAGTTCGTACCTCGTACCGGGCTCAAGAAACTCACTGGGAACTGTCAGACTCGTCTCCGAGGGTAGAACGTGGACGTCGAACGTGGGTCGAGAGAACCCATTCGGGTCGTCCGGCACGTCCTTGGTGATGATGACCTCGTAACCCGTCCGGTTGAGCGGATCGCCGTTGAGTGTGGTTGTAACGTGGTTCCACGTGACCGCAAAGCCGGCGGAAGAAACCACTCCACCTTCCTGCGGGAACAGGATAACAGGAGCTGCGGGAATGTCGTGAGTAAACGTTGCTGCGCCGGTCAGACGCCTCCCATCTAACGCGCGGCCCCGAACAGAGTATAGTCCTTCGGGAAATCGAGCCAGAATTTCTTCGATCGGAACTTCGTCGTTTGGAGGTTCTCTCGATTCGAAAAATATTCCGCTTATAGACAAATCTCTAAGTTGTCGTTTTGGCTCGACCTCGAGCACCAGTCTTCCGTTTGGATCGAAGACGCAAAGTTTCTGCCAGTCGATGCTATCGAACGCGCCATGAACGCCAGTATCTTCGGCTGTAGAATTGTGCTCAATGAACAACTTGGTTGTGGGCAGCCGCACAGCAGGACCTCTCGTCCTTCTGCAAGCATCCGCCCTATCGCCATCGTCGTCATTATCCTCGCGGCGGTTGTCCTGCCCACTTTGTCCGGTTTGCATCTTCACGGACGGCAAGGCCCAGAGACTGACGACGGCAAAAATCGCCACCGCCATGATTAATATCAACCCTGCTTTGACTTTCATTTTTTCACTCCTTTTTTTCGGCGCAAGTATTGCGCGCTGTGCTAACAAGGTGCAGGAGACGAAGCCAGTCTAGGGCAGTGAGAATAAATGGAAGATAAATGGCGGGGAAAACTTTCGCGTGTCGTCGTCGCAGACTTGCCGGCAGGGACGCGACAAAAACACTGCCGCTTTCATCAGAGCGGCGTAACTCCAACCTCCCATCGTGAGCTTCGGCAATCCAGCGCGCGATTGCCAGCCCCAGCCCGGCGCCGCTTCCTCCGGCGACCTCCGCTCGTGAGCGGGCCGCGTCCGCGCGATAGAAACGCTCGAAGATGTGCGCTTGCGCTTCACCAGGGATGCCTGTGCCGCTGTCGGCAACAGTGATTTCGTAAGCTGAATCGAATTGCGCGATGCTGACGCTGACATGACCGCTCGCCGGAGTATGTCTGATCGCGTTGTCGAGCAGGTTCAAGAGCATCTGCCGCAGCAAACCTTCATCACCGCGAAAAGGAATTTCAGCCGCGTCCGAGATTTCCACCGAGACCCCCTTACGCTCGGCCAGCACTTCAGCGGCACGGGCGGTCTCGCGAGCTAACTCATCGAGGTAGAAATTGCTGGGATGCAGCGGCCGCCGCCCTGCGTCTGCGCGGGCGAGCGTGAACATATCTTCGACAATGCGCGCCAATCTCCGCGTCTGCGCGTCCACCATTTGGAGCGCTTCGCGGTACTCGCTCTCGGTGCGGCGTGGCTGTTCCAAAGTGACTTCCGCCGCCGTATGCATGACGGAAAGCGGCGTGCGCAGCTCATGCGAGGCGTCGGCCATAAATTGCCGCTGCTGATCGAATGATGCGTTGAGGCGCGCGAGTAGCTCGTTGAAGGAAGCTGCGAGTTGGCCAAGTTCGTCACGCGGATTAGCGACGGGCAGACGCTCTTCCAGATTTTCCGCGCTGATTCGGCGCGCGCGCTCCGACATCGCGGCCATGGGCGCGAGGCTCTTGCGGGCAAGAAAAAAGCCGCCACAACCGGCGAGCGCGAGCGCGATTGGTATTGCGATGTAAAAACTCCGGCGCAGCAACCCCAACTCTTTCGTGTTCGCCTCAAACGACTGGGCGACGGCAATCAGATAAGGCGCGCTTGCAGTAGTCGCCGGAATACGCTGCACCGCGACCCGCACTTCTTCCGTGTCACTTCCCCGACTGCCCGGCAGCGTGAAGATATTAACTGACTGGACGGGAACCAGATCGAGCGAGGGAAGATCGGCGTGGAGGTCGCCTGGTGCGGCTTTCTCGGCGAGCAGCCGCCCTTGCCCATCGAAGACGGCAATCGCCTGATTGGAGGAGGAGAAGTCCTCCATTGTGCTGTGCACAGCTTCCTTTTCAACTAATCCCTCGACTTCCGCCAACCTCAATCCCTGGGCTTCTGCGATCTCTTCGGCTTCCGCCAGGCCTTCGGTCAACTCGCGTGTCAGCGAGGTTGCCACTGATTCCAGCGAAGCGCTCAGACCGTTATCCAGCCGTTGATTGAGGCTACGCGCCAGCAGCGCGTAGACGCCGGCGCTGAATGCCAACAAGACGAGACCCAGCACGCCTAAGTACCACAAGGTTAGTCGGTATCTTACCGAATCGACCATCCTCACTCGCCCGCCTCTTCGCTTCCGGCGGTCAGGACGTAGCCTTCGCCGCGACGTGTCCTGATCAGCTTTAGCGCATGGCCCGCATCAAGCTTGCGTCGCAACCGCTGCACGTAAACCTCGATCACATTGGAAAATGGGTCGAAGCTTTCATCCCAGACGTGCTCGGAAATATCGGCGCGGCCTATCACTTCTCCGGCGCGGCGGGCAAAATACTCGATCAAGGCGTATTCTTTAGCGGTCATCTCGATTGGACGGTTATTTCGCTTTACGATCCGCTTCCGCGTATCAACAACAAGATCGGCGATCTCAATGATTTCCGAGCGCAGTTCCTGACCACGCCGCAGCAGCGCTCGCATCCGCGCGAGTAATTCGTGAAATTCGAACGGTTTGGTAAGGTAATCGTCAGCTCCAGTGTCGAGTCCGGCGATGCGGTCCTGTACGGCATCACGCGCGGTTAGCATCAGGATCGGCACACATGATCCAGCCGAGCGAATCTCGCGGCAGACCGCGAAACCGTTCTTGCGCGGCAGCATGAGATCGAGAATGATCAGGTCATACTCGTTAACGCTTGCCCGATACTCACCCGCTTCGCCGTCGCTGGCGATATCCACCGCATACGTCTGCTCACGTAAGCCCTTGGCCAGCATCCGCGCCGCGTCGGGTTCATCTTCAACCAACAGAATCCGCAAACTCGCTCCTTTCCGACGATCAATTTAATGCGACGGGTTCGCGCTCATCTCTAACGCAGCTTCGATAAACGGAGAATAAGTGCGGGTGCCCAAAACTCTATGGATTGAGGCCACGAACCGGAGACAATCCTTGAGCGGAGGCGGTATCGTGACGTTTCGGACAGGTCCCGATTTTCTGTTACTTAGAACAGCTTCCGGCTATCCACCAAAATGGTAACCGGACCATCATTGACCAATTCAATCTGCATCATGCTTCGAAAGCGTCCAGTAGCCACCTCACCGATGTAGACTTTGGCCCGCGTCACAAAATACTCATATAGCGGCTCCGCCACTTCCGGAGCCGCCGCGTCAATCCATGAAGGACGCAAGCCACGCCGCACATCTCCGTAGAGCGTGAACTGCGAGACCACCAGCAACGCCCCGTCTACATCCTGCACTGAGAGATTCATCCGAGCTTCCGTGTCGTCGAACACCCGCAACGAACCAATCTTATCGGCAAGATATTCCGCATCCTTCTCTGTGTCATCCCGGGCGACACCTAATAACACAACCAGACCCTTCCCAATCTCACCAACAGTTTCCCCCTCAATTCTGATGCTGGCACGAGTGACGCGTTGGACGACTGCTCGCATCTATTTTTTTGGAGGTTTGCTGGGCCGGATCTCAACGCGGCTGGGGAGGCTGCGCTCGTCGTGATGGAGTAGGTCGAGTACGACACGCGCTATGTCTTTCGGCTGCAGCTGCCAGCTCTTGTCTTCGCCAGGCTCGTCACCACCAAACTCAGTGTTCACCGAGCCTGGCATGATGTAGCTCACCTTGATGCCGTCGTGCCGCACCTCCTGCATCAAGGCTTCACTGAACCCATTAAGACCGAACTTTGATGCGTTATAGGCAGCCATTCGGGGATGAGGGTTAGCGCCCGCCAGGGATGACATATTGATGATGTAACCGCCGCCGCGCTGCTTCATCAGTGGGATAGCTTCATGGCAGCAATAGTAAACTCCGAAAAGATTCGTCTCGATAACAGCGCGGAAATCCTCAGGAGACATTTCCTCGACGGTCGAAAAGATCCCAATACCCGCGTTGTTAACCAGTATGTCGAGACCACCAAACTCCGTTACTGTCCGCTCGATCAAGGCCTCCACCTGAGAATGATCGCAGACGTCGCAGACAATTCCGGTAATGCGTCCCTTCTCCAAACCCGCCAACGCACCAACAGTTTGGTCAATCTCGCTGCGCTTGCGACCGCTGATGCAGACATCTATGCCCTCGCGCACAAGCGCTTCCGCAATGGCCCGGCCTATGCCCTTGGTTCCCCCCGTTACGATTGCGACTTTGCCGTTTAGATCCATATGTCATCGAACCAATGTAGGGGCCGAACCCGTGTCGGACCCTGTCCCCGATAACGGTTTTGACAATGCCCTACGGAAGAACGGAGCGGACACAGAAGTCCGCCCCTAAAAGTTCTGTGCGCTAAGCTTTCAGCTTCTCCTTCAACCTTTCGTTTACCACCTTCGGATTTGCCTTGCCCTTCGAGGCCTTCATGACCTGGCCCACAAAGAAACCGAACAGGGTTTCCTTGCCAGCGCGATAGGCCGCGAGCTGCTGCGGGTTCGCCGTCACTATCTCATCAATAATCCGATCAATCTCCGCGGTGTCGCTTACCTGGGCCAAACCTTGCTCTTCAACTATTGAGGCAGCGCTCTTTCCAGTCCGAAACATTTCGATCAGTACATCCTTGCCCTGTTTGCCGCTAATCTCTTCCTCATCAATCATGCGCAAAAGCGCACCTAGTTGATTGGGCGCAACTGGCGACGCGCTGGCTTGTAAACCTGCAGTTTCAAGTTCTCTCAGTAGTTCAGACCTGAGCCAGTTTGCGGTTGCCCGAGGATTACCTGACGCTTCTGCAGCCTCCTCGTAATAGTCAGCCAGCGACCGCTCCGACGTCAGTTGTGATGCATCACTAAAAGACATTGCATACTGCTTCATGAATCTCTTGCGACGCGCTTCCGGCAACTCAGGCATCGAAGCACGAACTCGTTCAATTAATTCTGCCGAGACAACGAGCGGGGGCAAATCCGGCTCCGGGAAGTATCGATAGTCGTGCGCTTCCTCCTTCGATCTCATCGGCCTCGTTTCCAACAAACGGTCGTCCCAGAGCCGAGTCTCCTGCACCAACCGCCCGCCCGATTCAAGCACTCCGATTTGCCTGTTCACCTCATATTCGATTGCCCGCTGCATAAATCGCACCGAGTTCAAATTTTTCAACTCGGATTTTGTGCCAAATCTTGTTTCGCCGATCCGACGCACCGAAACATTGGCCTCGCAGCGAAGGTTGCCCTTCTCCATGTCGGCCTCGGAGGCACCCACCCACTGCAAAGCGCGGCGAACGTGATTGACATAATCATATGCCTCCCACGACGTGCGGAAATCTGGCTCGGTAACGATTTCAGCCAACGGCGTGCCTGCCCGATTCAGGTCGATGTAAGAGTAACGATCTACTTCGGGCAGGCCCTCGTGCACGTTCTTCCCGGCGTCCTCCTCCAGATGGAGGCGGGTGATGGCAATCGTTTTAGGTTTCCATTCGACGGGATGTCCAGCGTCGTCTCGCTCCGTGGTCATGATTTCCAACTCACCATTGGCCGAGAACGGTTGGTCAAATTGGGAGATTTGATAACCCTTCGGCAGGTCCGGATAAAAGTAGTTCTTACGCGCGAAGACGGAAGTCTGATTGATATGCAGACCGAGCGCTAACGCCGCCCGAGCGCCGAGCTCGATAACGCGACGATTGAGTACCGGGAGCGCACCGGGCAAGCCGAGACACACAGGACAAGTGTTTTGGTTCGGCTCATCACCGAAGCGCGTAGAACATCCGCAAAAGATTTTTGACTCGGTGCTCAGTTGAGCATGAATCTCCAATCCGATAATTGTTTCCCAGCCGTTTGGCATTACTCAGTGGTCACTGGTCCGTTGTCAGTGACAATCAATAGCTGATTTCTGCAGTTAGAAGGCCACTGACAATGACTGTCATCAGGTTCGATCTTGGTTAAGATGGTCGAACTATCGCAAAGGTCTGGCTGCGTCCCACAATTAACGGGAACGTGGCCGCCCGTGCGGCCCGCGTCTAAGGCCTCCTCGACCATCAAAGCGTGTTCCAGGAGCAACGATTATATTTCGTCGGAATCCATGAAAACGGGAGTGAGGGCCCAACGGCACATTGAACGTGCCAAAGGCCCCACCAATAGGCAAACCGAACGGTACCCGGAACAACGAGGGGTTGACCGCGGAGCGCCCACCGAAGAATGGAACACCGCCGTAAACCGTAAAAGCGGCCGGGGAAACAGATGAAAGGTCACCGCTCCGGGACTGGAGATAATTTAGCTGGGCACTCAAAGCTGCAATCTGGGCCTGGACTTGTGAAGCTTTCTCGTTAGCTTCTGCTTCTGTGCGTTTCCGGGCTAATTCCTGCCAGAACCGCTCAGCGGCCGCCGCAGCTTGAGCGCGCTGTACCGCCAACGGAGGAAGGCCCTGATCCTTCAGTCTTTGCTCGTATGCGCGCTCGCTCTCCACTCTTAAGCGCTCAAAGGACTTAAGTTCAAGGTTCGTAACTGAACGCGAAGCCTTTGACTCCCGCGCCTGACTTGTCGTTTCTGACGTCCGAGGTGGTTCTTTTTCTTTGGTGACACGGCCCAGCAGACTGCCAGGAATCTGATTGTTTGCCCGCTCGGTTGCTGGAATATCAATAGCCGCCATCTGCAAAGTAATCCAAAATCCGGGCGCTGCTTCGTAAGTTAATGTCATGTTGGTGACACTAAACTGCGCTGGAATTTCGACGCGTTTGCCACCGCGCATTACGATCGAATAAGCATTTGTGGTGGCGGCCAGCACAAACAACAGACACGCCGCAGACATTAAGTGCCTTCCCCAGCCAATACTCTGCCCTTTGAGATTTCTCATTTCAAACCTCCTGAAACCCTGCCTGGTAGCTCTCATCTGAGGGGAGATCGCCGCACTCAGTATAGCACCGCAGGAAAACAAGCCGGCAAGGTGCGGCCCCTAACCGCCCCAGTAGAAAATCTTTGCAAATTGGGTCGTGTGTTTGATATACATCCGCTCAATTTGCTAATGACCTCGCGGTTAATCTGCGGTCGCACCTTCCGGTCATGGTGCGCGCTCGCCAGTTGTCAACCTTTAGAGAGGGACAAAACATGGCAAAGACAGTTTGCAAAGTTCTTGGCCTCGTCTTACTGCTGCTCGGCGTAGCGGGATTTGCGGCACCAACCCTTCTGAGTCTCAATCTCAATCCAGCCCACAACGCTATTCACATCGTAGCGGGTGTGCTCGCGTTATACTTTGGATTCGCCGGTTCGTTGGCCGGAGCGAGGGGATTTTGTCTGGTTTTTGGCGTGCTTCATCTGGCGCTCAGCATCTTCGGCATGGTGATGGGAGACGCCGGCAAGAATCGTATGTGGGCCATTGGTCCCCTGAACCTGACGGTGGCGGACCACGGATTAAATCTGTTACTTGGTGCTGTATTTCTGGCTGGCGGTCTCTTTACCAAGAAGTAGGCCAGCGCAAAGTTTTGCGGTCTCACTTTCAGGTTGCAAGGACGAGTTCGGTAAGCTGACGCAATTTGCGCCCACAACTCTGAGCCTTGCAACCTGAACCCTTGCTCGAAACTCCTACCAGGGGCTCAAAAACCCAACAGTTGATACGCAGTTGTAGAACCTTCCCATTCGAACAGGTCGGGATGGATGAGATGAGCCAAGAGTTCGGTGCCATCCACCACTCTCGGACCCGGGCGGGCGAAAAAAGAGTTCGCATCCACTGCGTAGGCGCGGCCCTCGCGGACCGCTGGAATATCTGACCAGCCAGGATAACGGACCAGCTGGCGGGCTTGCTCGATGGACTTCTCCAGATTGAAGCCACAAGGGGTAATAATTAGAACTTCAGGCGCCCACTCCCGAACCGAATCCCAGGGAATGCGAACCGAATCCGCGCCCTCGCGCGCAAGATTATCCTCACCTCCTGCGAGTCTCACCATCTCCGGAACCCAATGGCCGCTACAGTAAACCGGATCGAGCCATTCCATACAGAACACACGGGGCCGGTGCGATAACCTGCTGGTCACTGCCCCTATTTTTTCCAGCCTGGCACGACCGTTGGCGATTAACTCGTCAGCCTCTTTGGCGCGGCCGGTCGCTTCGCCTAACTCGCGCACATTAGCGAAGATTTGTTCGAGCGAATTTGGCGTCAACCAGAGGATGCGCGGCTTCTTAGGGAGCATATTCAGCGCTTGCGATACTTCAGACCCCGACGGCGCGCAGACCTGACACAAGTCCTGCGTCAGGATCAAGTCCGGCGCGAGTTCTTGCAAGAGCTTTTCATCCACCTGATAAAGGCTCTGTCCTGCTCGCATCCGCTCCGCGACCGCCGCATCAATCTCCCGTTGATTCATGGTTTCTATGGGGAGAGCACTCCGAACGACGACTGGCTTTCCTTCAATCTCCGCCGGGTAGTCACACTCGTGGGTGATTCCGACGAGCTGGTCAGTCAACCCCAAAGCGCAGGCTATCTCTGTAGCGGAAGGCAGAAACGAAACGATCTGTTGTGATGTTTTCATCGTTTATCCTTATGCCGATTGTGGCTGAACCACTACCAGCCGCGAAATACTTATTATGCTGGCAGTAAATCACGGAGCCAGAAAGAGTCTCTTGAAACAGTTTCGCCGATAGAAAACCTTACCGCCTCCGTGAAATTCGGTCCATCAAAGACAAAGGAGTGAAACTCTCCGTTCTCGCCACACGGATCAACATCGACGGGTAGCGATGAAAGGAAAGCGTCATCAATTATTCTTCCCGCAAACGATCGGTCGAGCGAGTTTGAGTTCACACACGTGACGACCGCCTTGAATCCTAATCCGATAAACTCTTTGATGAAACGGGATGTGTCACGCATCCACACAGGGAAAAGGCCGCGCATATGGTGCCGCGCGAGGAACTGCTCGCGATAGGTTCGGATGTCTTCAAGAAAGAGATCACCAAATACTATCGAATCTATTCCCTTCCCACGGTACACTGAAAATGCCTCGCCCATCTTCGCCTCATACTCTTCGTTGGTGGCGCTTTTTTGGAATCAGAACCTGATGAAGCGGCAGCCTTAGGCTGGTCGCCTGCTTTTCGAGTAACACCCGCCGGACCCAATGCATACTAATCCGGTCATAGTCTCGCGTAACGGTTGTTAACAGCGCCGCGACGCGATGGCTTTGCGCCCTTTGAATCTCGTAGAGCGCAAGACAGCTATCTTTACCACCGCTCCACGACATCAACGCCGCGGCGTTACTCATGTCACCAGCATTTAATCGTGAGGGTATCGCCTGGCTCATGGTCGCATATGCTTAGCTTTCATCTCCCTGGCAAAATTAGAAGCTAAGCGACGCGCCCGCCCGCCCGGTGCGCCCCGGCGTGCGAAAACCGCTTTCAAAATTGTCGCGGTTGAAGAGATTGTCCAGGTACCCAAAGAAACGTATGCGTCGCTGCTCAGCCAACGGCAATTCGTAACTCGCGCCGAGATCCGCTTTGACTAAACTTTTGAACCGATAGACGAGCGGAAAGACTGGCGCCAGGTAATCGCTCGCTGCCGTCAGATCAAAGTTGACGAACGCGCGCCGTCCAATGCGTTGAGTGACAACAGCAGAAACTTGGTGATCGGGAATAGCGAGCGAGCTAATGACGCCGCTACCGCTGATTTGAGGCGTGCGCTGGTCGCTGTTCGTATATGTATAACTGACGAACACATCAAGCGTCCGAATCGGCGAGACCGTTGCGCTTAATTCGAGCCCGCGCGCGAGCCCCCCGCCCGTATTTAAGAAGCCGAAGAAGCGACCGAATGGATCCGTTTGAGGGTTGATCCTGCCGGAGAAGTCGAAGCCAATTACTTCCTGTAGCCGTGTATAAAAATAGGTTGCAGTAAATCGCAGACGATTATCTTCGAGGGATTGATCAATTCCCGCATCGAACGCAATAGAACGTTCAGGACGCAACCGCGGATCGCCCAACGGTGAGAAGAAGCCGCCAAAGAACGATGTCCCGAATCTTTCGAATAGTGACGGCGCGCGATAGCCGTTGCCGACGTGCGCCCGCAGCTTCGTATTTGTGGCGCGGATGAAATAAGCAATTGAGCCGTCTCCAGTGTAGGCGTTCGCCGGCGATCCAAATGTGAGTCCAGTGTAAGGCGCACCGGCGGTTGGAGTAAATCTCGGACTGTTAAGTGAAAAGAACTGGGCGCGAAAGGCCGCCGAAAGGTGCAAGCGATCTTCCAAGAATCGCAATTGATCCTGCACGAAAAACGTGTTGCTGCGCTCGATAACATTGGACGAGGAACTATCGGCAGGATCGAATGAAGACGAGCGATTCGAATAGCTCATGTTTTCAAATTCGTAACCGGCATTGATGAAGTTGTGTTTCCCGATACGGAAATCCGTGCGCGCGTTGAGCGTCTGGATCCGGCCGGCATCGACTGTATTAGTTGAGCCTCCGAATGGTTGAAAGCCCACTCCGCTTGGCCCGTTGCTATTTGAGCGGCGCGTGGCCAGCCCTTGGTAAGAGATGGCGTAGCCGAAAGCTTCGACCGGACGCTGCGCGAAAGTAAAGGCGCCGTTAAAGAAACGACTGGCTGCTGAGGCGTCCGGGTCATTTGCATCTGGAATAAACGTTGCTCCGTCGATCTTTAATTGCCCCGTCGGGACACCCATCTCAAAACGTCGCAGCTCCGCGCGTGATAGCGGGACAGCATCAACGATTTGCGACGTCGCTGGAAACATGCCGATGACGCTCGGGCTGCTGTTCAGTTGAACAAAAGAGGTTCCCGCATAGATGCGTCCAGAGAGTGTGGTGGTTGGTGACAAGCGTAAGACCACGCGTCCCTGACCGCTGGTGTTGCGTGCTGCATCATCACGATCAATACCGCGCGCAACGTTTAGGTGAGTTGCTCCCGCGCTATAAATGAAACGATTTGTGCCGCCCGCTATCTGCGCCCGCCCGCGAAATAGTCCAAGTCCACCACCTTCAAGCAAGAGGTTGCCGTGAGTGGGGCCGCCACCTTGATCGGTTACAATGTTGACGACAGCGCCGATGGCGTTTGTGCCGTAGAGCGAGGATCCCGATCCGCGAAGAATTTCGATCCGGTCAACATTGGTAACAACGAAGTCGCTTAAAAAACCCGTTGCGTCGCCCGTAGTAGCGTCCAGGAAACGGATTCCGTCAATCAACACCGCCGTATCTTGATTGCGCAATCCGCGCGCTTTGATAGAAACGAGCCTGCCAGGGCCTCCGAGTTGCTGAACGCGCAATCCGGGCACAGTGCGCAATGCGTCGGTGACCGCAGATTCATCGCGCTCCTCTATCTCGCGCTGGCCCACGACCGAGACGGCTTTGGAGACTTCATCAACCGGTTGCGCCGTACCTTGCGCGGTGACGATGACTTGCTCGCTAACACCCGCAAGCGGTAAGGAAATATCAATCCTCGCCAATGTTTCGCGCTCAAGGCGCAGACTTTGAGCGGCGGCGCCCGCGAAGCCCTCTGCATCAGCTTCGATCAAATACTCGCCCGGCGCGAGTTCCGCGAAACGATAAGTGCCCGACTCATCGGTGATCGCCTTGATGCGAACTCGGTTGTCGCGTGTGTAGAGAGTGACGGCCGACTTGGGCACAATCGCGCCTTGCGGGTCTGTGACCCGCACAGTGATGCCCGTTCCTGTGTTTTGTGCGAACGCCGCATTTGAAAAAGGACTGAAGAGAAACAGCATAGCTAAAATGTTGAGCGGCTTGTGCCAAAAATAAACGTGTTTCGTTCGATTGTCTTGGGTCTTCATTTGTAGAGTCTCCTGCCCGTCGCAGTGCGAGCTTTACGAAAGATCGGCGGCGTGGTCTCCTGACTCGCGACTCAGCCCTGGCGAGCCTTCCCATTCTTTTGGAACGGTGGCTAGAGCCTGCCAGAGCTTCTTCGTCGCCTACAGTTGCGAGGGCAGTGGCGGATTTTGACCGCCTTCCCTGGAGCCGTCACCCGTGTTGATGGGAGAAAGCAGGCAAGATGCTGGCACTCCCAGGTTACCGGCGTGCTTGGTGCGCCGTAGTAATGCGTGGCGCACCCGAAAGAGGGTGCGCGTCCACTAGAACCTTGATGTCCAAGACTTCGCTCAAAAGTTCTTCCGTCAAGACTTCGTGGGGTTTGCCGGCGGCGATCAGGCGCCCGCTTTTCAACAGTACAATGCGATTGGCAAATTCCGCCGCCAGATTAATATCATGAGTAACAATAACTGCCGCCGTTGCCCGCTCGTCGCAATGCGCTCGCACAAGCTGGAGCATCGAAGCTTGATGTGCAAGGTCCAAATTGGCTGTCGGCTCATCCAGCAAGAGAATTCCAGCAGTGGTTGCAAGAGCGCGCGCCAAAACTACGCGTTGGCGCTCGCCTCCTGATAATTCGTTCATCAGACGCGCGCTGAAGTCTTCCAATTCAGTCTCGCGCAACACTTCGAAGGCGATCTCCAGATCGCGTTCCGATTCCCAACCCCACGTGCCCACCCCTGACCACGGGTACCGACCACCAAGCACGTACTCCAATACCGAGACTGGAAAAGCTAACAGGGCTTCCTGCGTGACTACCGCAATCCGCCTACCGATAGCTCTGCGGGCGTGGGAGTTAAGAGGCTTTCCGTCCAGGAAGATCTCCCCTCTTGAAGGCTGAATCGCGCCATTCAGTGCCCGCAACAGTGACGATTTGCCGGCGCCGTTTGCACCGACGATGGCCGTCATATCTCCCGGGGAAACACGCAATGAAACATTTACGACAGCCTGTCGCGTACCGTAATTAATGCTTACATTTCGCGCTTCCAGCATCTCTAAGCGGGTCCTTACAATTCAGGTTAACAACCTGGACTAGCGTCGTTTCAGCAGGTAAATAAACAACGGCGCTCCAATTAATGCCGTGATCGCGCCGACCGGAAGTTCGCGAGGCGCAATCGCAGTGCGCGCCAGAGTGTCCGCGACCACAACAAACGAAGCGCCCGCGAGCGCAGCCGCCGGAATCGCCAAACGGCTATCGCCACTCGTGGACATGCGTACCAGGTGCGGCACGACGAGGCCGACATAACCGACCGAACCGCTCAGCGCAACGGATACGCCGACAAGCAGACTGGCCGCCAGAAATACGTGTAAGCGCACACGTTCAACTTCGACGCCGAGATCAAAAGCGTCACGCTCGCCAAGCATCAGTAGATTCAACTGACGCGCTCTGAATGTCAGCGCAGAGACCCCGGCAATAGTCGAAACGACAGCGATCCAGAGCGAGCCGGACGCGGCTTGGGAAAGATCACCGAGTAACCAAAATGTAAACGAGCGTATGCGCGTTGCATCCATCAACGTGGTGATGAAAACAATCACCGAAGATTGGAACGTCGTGACGATCACACCGGCCAAAATTAGTCTCTCCGGCGATGCGCCTGCGCGACCGCGCGCCAAACGATAGACGAAGAAGGTTGCGCCCAGCGCGCCCGCAAATGCCATCACTGGCCGAGTCCACTCATTCGCGCCGAAGAACACGAGCGCAACCATCGTTCCGACCGCAGCGCCATTAGAGACGCCGAGTAGATAAGGCTCGGCGAGCGCGTTACGCAGAAGCGCCTGATAACTGGCGCCCGCCGCAGCCAGCGATGCGCCGACCGTCGCAGCAAGCAGAATACGAGGCAAGCGTATGTCAAACAGAATGGCGCGCTGCGTAGACGTCAAGGCGCCCGAGTTGGCTCCTCCCGTGAAAAGCGCGCGGAGCGCATCAACCAGTGGCAAGCGCTCGCTGCCTAGAGTCGCCGCAACGGTGACGATGAAGATGAGCATGACGGTGAGCGCACTGCAAACGACAAGTGTTTTCCGCAACGTCGCGCGCGCAACATGAGTCGGCCGCGCCCCCTCACGATTTAGAGTTGCGGTTTCTTTGTTCAAGCTGCTGCTCACTGAAAGGCTTTCGGCTGAAGCGCGTGGGCGATCTGCTCCAGACCGGCGACAAGACGCGGCCCGGGACGTGTTAAGAGATCGCCATCAATCAAATAAACACGCCCGTTCTGTACGGCAGGAGAATTTCTAAGCGCCGCTGCTACCTTCGTATTCGCCGCCGCTCCCATCGCGTCTCCAGAAAGCATGATTAGAGCTTCGGGACGCGACGCGAGCGCCCGCTCATCGCTTAGTCGTGGCCATGCCTCCTCAACGTCCGAAGTCACGGAACGTCCACCCGCGCGCTCGATCAAATTCGTCACGAACGAGCTTCTTCCGGCTGTATAGAGCGGCTGCCCGGACAATTGGAAAAAAACGGATACAGGCGCGAGCCCGGCCACAGCACGCTCAACTATTTCAGATCTCGCGCGCAACTGCTTCACCGATTCGGAAGCAGCAGCAGACTCGTTCAAGAGATCGCCGACGCTTAGGATTGAGCGAAACACACCTTCCAGGTCTCGCGGGTCTGTCACATAAACGGCGATACCATGCTCATCTAATTGTTTTGTAAAAGTTTCCAACTGCGAGGCCGTAGAGACCAGAACCAGCTGGGGTCGGAGGGCGAGAATTCGCTCAATGCTAGGTTGGAGCGTATCGCCAGCCTTCTGCACCTTCTTTGCCTGTTCGGGGTAATCGCAAAATGTAGTATTGCCAACCAACCGTTCGCCGGCACCCACTGCATAAGCAATTTCCGTCAAATTTGGGGCCAGAGAAATGAATCGTTCAATCTTGGCCGGAACGGTGACTCTTCGTCCAGCTTCGTCAGTGACCTGTCTGGCGTCATGTGGTTCGGTAGTCGGGGGTGGCTTTTGGTGCGAGCACGCGAGCGGAACAAGAGCACACAGGAGCGACACCGCCGTCGCGATTGCTCTTAAGCCTGGGTGTGTAGAGGGTGTTACTAACAAAAATCCCGCCGATCTGTCCGTTTCCTCGCTGGGAACAGGCTGTCGGCGGGACTCGATAATGGGCCCGGAATCCGTGCGGCCTGAACAACCTTACGCGAGTTGTTCAATAGGCTGCAAAGTGACATCGGCAGGTCTCCTGGCTTAGAGCGTTTGCCGTTGAAGCCTCACAAAAGGCGTTAGTGGCAATTCTCATCACAGTGGCGCGACCGCGCGGGATTCACACCCGCTTCCCTATTCTCCCCCGCAATGGGGGCACCCTGACACTTTGATCTGACAAAGAACAATGACTTCTGCTTGACTGTGGCCGGACATTATCACGCCGATCTCTGGAGTGTCAAACCTGAGGCATTGTATCGGATCTGCTTTCTTCGCCCGCAGAGTCCAATGTTGATTCAACCTCACCTGTCCAGTAAGATTTATCGGATTTTCAGGAGCAGAAGGACAATTAACCAAATGATAAAGACCGTGGAATGGACCGCCGAAGGCGTGCGCATGATAGACCAGCGCCTGCTTCCAACCGAAGAAAAGTATCTGACCTTACGAACCTATGAAGAGGTCGCGGAAGCCATTAAGAAAATGGTGGTACGCGGGGCCCCGGCCATTGGTGTATCGGCTGCTTTTGGGCTAGCTCTTGGCGCCAAGCAATCGGTTGGGACTTCCGTGGCAGATCTGGAGGATGATTTTGGTTACATGTGCGAAGTAATGAGCAAAACGCGTCCCACAGCTGTTAATTTATTTTGGGCCATTGAACGGATGCGCGAAGCATTTAATCGAGAGAAAGCGCGCACCCAAAATACAGAGGAGATTAAGGCAAATTTGGTGACCGAAGCGCTCAACATTTTCCAAGAGGATTTGGATGCTAATCGATCGATAGGGCTTTTTGGCGCACCTCTAATTCCTGACGGAGCCACGGTGCTGACCCATTGTAACGCGGGAGCGCTGGCAACCGCAGGAGACTACGGTACCGCCCTGGGGGTGATCCGGGGGGCGCGCGACGCTGGAAAACGAGTAGCCGTTATTGCTGATGAGACGCGCCCGTTTCTCCAGGGTTTGCGATTGACCGCCTGGGAACTAGCCAAAGACAACATCCCGGTTACCGTGATCACCGATGGCATGGCTGGACATGTGATGAAGGGCGGAAAAGTAGATTGTGTCGTCGTCGGCGCCGACCGCATCGCCGCGAACGGAGATACTGCAAATAAGATCGGCACTTATATGGTTGCTGTTCTGGCGAAAGAAAACAACGTCCCTTTCTACGTAGCTGCGCCTATTACCACGCTCGATTTGTCACTTTCCTCTGGTGATTTAATCCCGATTGAAGAACGCGACACGCGCGAAGTTACGCACATCGGCAGTCATCAACTCGGTCCGGAGGGTGTCGCTGTTCATAACCCGGCATTTGACGTCACACCCAATAAATTTATTTCGGCAATCATCACCGATCGAGGCGTGGCACGAGCGCCTTACTTAGCGAGTCTACGAGCGTTGGCGAATGCGAAGAGTGCGGGATCGAACGGATAGCAAATTGCCGACATTTCTTCCGTTCACGACGAAGCGAAACGGCTCTGCTTCCACCAGTCGATGGTTAGTTGCAGGCCTTTACGAAGGCCCACACGAGGTTCGAAGCCAAGGAACTCACGAGCCCGGGAGATGTCAGCCAGACTATGGACCACATCTCCAGCGCGAGGATTTTGATAGTCTACACTCACATGCCCCTTGCCAGTTAAGTCCTTGATTTCTTCCAGCAGTTGGTTCAAAGAAATTCGCTCTCCAGTAGCGATGTTAATAATTGAGCCAAGCCCCTTGTTAGTCTCGGCTGCCTTTACATTCGCTTCGACGACGTTGTCGATGTAGGTGAAATCACGAGAATGTTCGCCGTCGCCGTATATCACCGGTTGTCGATCCTTCAACAGGTCGCTAATGAAGCGAGAGATTACCCCGGAATATTGCGAACTCGGATCCTGTCGCGGACCGAAAACGTTGAAGTATCGCAGGGACAACGTCTCGAGCTTGTAGACCCGCGTGAAAACCTGGCAGTAGTACTCACCAACCAGTTTCGCCACCGCATAAGGAGACAATGGATCCGGCAACATGTCTTCCCGTTTGGGCAAAGTCGGCTGATCGCCATAAGCGGAACTGGACGCGGCGTAGATAAGGCGTCTGACTTTCTTTTCTTTGGATGCCAGCAGTAGGGAGAACGTCGAATCGACCGAAGCGATATGAGTTTGCCGTGGGTTTTCGATTGAACGCGGAACGGAAGGAATTGCAGCTTCGTGAAAGACCAGCTCTACGTCTTCAAGGGCACGTCGAAGGGCAGTTTCGTCCGCAACACTTGCCTTGATAAAATCAATGTCACCGCTAATTTCGTCAAGATTGTCAACATAGCCGGTTGACAAATCATCAATTACGCGAACGCGAGCACCGCTTGACGCAAGGGCCGAAGCGATACTCGAACCTATAAAACCAGCGCCTCCAGTTACCAATGCTATCCCAGATAAAGCCATAGAGACCAACACATATCAGTATATTAGATGGTTTTTTCGTAGCAGCCTATCTACCTATCCCCACGTAGTCGAATCCTAGTTCACGCATGTCAGCAGGCTGGTAGATATTGCGTAGATCTGCAACCTTAGGCGTTTTCATTAAGTCCCTAATACGGCCCATGTCCAGCGCTCGGAATTGATTCCATTCGGTTATGATAACGAGTGCATCTGCATCTCTAACTGCTTCATACTCGTCAGCAGCGTATTCGACCTTCGGAAGGACGTGGGCTGCCTCAGTCATGGCCACCGGATCGTAGGCGCGTACGTTCGCCCCCCGCTCGAGCAAACCGCGAATGATCTCAATTGAAGGCGCCTCCCTCATATCGTCCGTTTCCGGCTTAAACGCCAGCCCCAGGATTGCGACCGTCTTGTCTTTGAGTTCGCCCACCAGTTGCTCAATTTTGGGTAACATTGCTTTCCGTTGCCGCTGATTCACTTCGATTACCGCATCAACAACTAGGGAGTCGCAATCAAACTTCCGGGCCACCGAGGCCAGCGCACGCGTGTCTTTTGGAAAACAAGATCCGCCAAAACCGGGACCCGGGTGGAGAAACTTACTGCCGATACGCTTATCCATTCCCATGGCCCTGGCCACATCGTGAACGTCGCATCCGATCCTTTCACACAAAGTGGCAATCTCATTTATGAAGGATATTTTAGTGGCCAAGAATGCGTTGGCGGCATACTTTGACAGTTCCGCGGCCTCAAGAGACGTGACGACGAAAGGTGCTTCAATTAAATAGAGAGGGCGGTATAGGTCACGCATAATGGCGATCGCCTCGTCGTCTGCGCTTCCTATGACTACGCGGTCTGGTCTCATGAAGTCGCTTATGGCCGCACCTTCGCGTAAAAATTCGGGATTAGAAACTATCCCGAAGTTTACCCGGGCTTTCTGATTCTCCCGAATGACACGCCGAAGATACTCACCCGTACCAATCGGAACGGTGGACTTCGTAACTATTACCTTGTACCCGTTCATAAACTCCGCTACCGACCGCACGGCGGTCTCCACAAAACTCAGATCGGGCGAACCATCCTCCTTTTGAGGAGTCCCCACCGCCAGGAATATTACCAATGCCTGCTCGACAGCCTGCTTGACGTCAGTGGTAAATCGCAGTCGTCCGGACTGCACGTTCTTAGTAACCAGTTGCTCAAGCCCCGGCTCGTAGATGGGCATCACACCAGCAGAGAGGCTTTCTATCTTTTCTGAGTTGACATCGACGCAGGTAACATCGACACCGAACTCGGCAAAGCAAGCTCCTGTTACCAAACCGACGTACCCGGTGCCGACTACAGCTATATGCATTGAGAGTAACCTTCAGGAGCTTGAGGCGGGATTTAGCGTCATTATTCAAAACCTTGCGGGTCAAGCACGACTGAGAGTCGCGTGACCCGCAAGGTTAATCTAAGTGACCACAACTCCGGAGTAGGAGCTGCGGTTTTTTTAAAACCAACTCCCGGAGACTATCTGCTGGGGCTGATCACAACTACGGTTCCGCCGAAGTTGATTTCATCTTCCCTGGTCGCAATTATGGCAGCCACGATGGCACCACCAGCTGCGAGCAACACCGCCGCAAGAGCACCTCCGCCAATACCGTCATTATCATCGTCAGTAGTTTGAGGATTCGGCGTTCCGGCAGTACCACTCTCACCAGCCGCAATCTGTTTCACGGCATCACCGGCGCGTAATTCTACAAGACCTGCCTGGGTTGAGACCACGGTGTTTCCACGCTTGGCATTCACGTTGAACGACGTTGCCTGGCTTCCATCAACCACCACAGATCCATCTTTGGTTGCGAGGTTCACGGAGATTCCAACGAGCGTTGAGACAGTGGCGATACCAGTATCGAGCTGACCAGTAATGGCCTTTTCGGTGAAACTGAGGGTCAAGGTTGATTTGGGTGCTAATTGAACCCGGCCCAACTTACTGATGTTAACGGTGGCGCTGCTGTTATCTGACGTGACGATTACGCTGTCGGAAAACAAAGTGCCGCCAGAAATGACCTTCTGGCCATTTACTGTAACTTGTCCGGAGACCGTTAGCTCTCCCGAGGCTACCTTAGCTTCTGGAGACGCCAAAGCAATCATAGAGTAGACGCTTAGGACGGCAACTGACAGAAAAGCCGCGATAGGTTTGCGGCTCCAAGTTTTGCTGATCATTAACTTTCCTCCCGTATAGTGAAACAATCTTGATTGCGTGGCGCGACGTTAAAAAACTTGAGGATGTGACGGATCTTCCCGTAAAACTCGTCTCATCTTGTGGAGTGCTCAACGCTAGTAGCGCAAATAGCGTTGGTAGACGCCTAA
>JBGTLM010000031.1:0-4620 GCA_041744135.1 Pyrinomonadaceae bacterium | reverse complement strand
CGCCGCTCTTTGGCGGCCCCGCTTTCGTCGACTTCTGCTCCCCGCGCTGCGTTCTGGGCCGCTAGATTCGAGGGCACGACGCCCCGACTGGAAATAGTGACGACCAATCTATCACTCTCAACCCGCAAGCGTTGATGAATTTTTCGGTCGGGACTCAGGCTGTGCTCGGAGGCGTTAATGTGAGCCTCGACTATCGCGTGCTTAATCTGACTGATGGCTTCCGGTCGGAAGTTAAACCGGCGCGCAATCTGCTCGACCGTGTTGGCAGCCAGGAGTTCGTTGTCTTCGCCCATCGGCATGATCATGAGAAACTCGTCTGGCTCAGACGACTGGGTGGGCGTGCCGTGGCTGTCGCTTATCCTCGGAGTCAAAAGTTCGACTTGCTGTCTGCTCGACGCGTATCCGTCGCGCTCGCGGAGTGCTTGTAAAGCCCCCTTGGTAAATCCCTCGTTGGAAATCAACCAGATGCGCGTTCGGGCAAAGCCTGAGTTAAGGGCCAGCCTTTCCAACCGTTCGCACCACATCTCCGTCACATCACGATCAGCTTCGAGCTTGGATTCTACTTCCGCGACGAGCCAGATAACCTGGTTGACATCAGTGTAAGTTGCATCCTCAAAGGCATGGGCTACAACGCAACGCTCTTCGTCGGAGCCCTGTTGCAGCTCGGGACTGAAGGCCACGTAGCTAGCCACGTGCACCACTTGAGGTAACCGGGCCAGCTCAGTCTCGCGATCGAGACCATTGGAAATATCTTCGGTCGAGCGTCCCTGGTAACGGTTGCTGAATTGGTCAAAATGGAAAAGGCTTTGGGGCACTTGCTGGCAATCGAACCTGGCCAACAGGGCTCGCAGGCCGAGCGTCCTGACTGAATGGTAGTGGCGCGACATCGTGTGTGGCGCTCGTTTGAGGGCCTCGGTAATAGTATTCGCAACCACCAAAGCACGTGGCTCGTTAAGAACGTCCAGGCGAAAGCGCACCTTCAAATAGTCTTTCCAGGTCGCTGAACCGCCACCTGCCTCGATAGTCCCACCACCCCAGTTGATAATTTCTTGAATGTGCAAACTATGTAGTAACTTTTCCAGTTGATCGGCATCGAGGTGAAGCCGCTTTCGCCAGGCTTCGAAGGAGGATTTTCGGCCATCACCGACTGCCCCTTCCGATAGCATGCCCACCAGCACTCGCCTGGTCTCCGGTTGGGGCGCAATCTCCTCCAGCAGCGACGAAAAATAGCGCTGGATTCGACCGCCCATTAACTCGTCGACATAAAGCTGCTCGCAGTCGAGATAGGTGTCAAGCACCACGGTCCGTTCACGCGCGGCCTGCAGCAGCGACGTGATGAAAAATGGACTTCCCTCAAATTGCTGCACCAACAGGTCCCTCGTTTCTTCAGTGATGACCACTCGCTGGCGGGCAGCTACCTGCTCTACCAGCCGCCGTGCGTCGTTGTCTCGAAGTTTGTCCAGCCGAAGAATATCGATAGCTTCAAAGTTGCAACCGGCGCGATGTGCGGCATCAAGAACCTGCCGGCGCAGTCCGGCGACGGCAAATGGGAGATTGGAACGGCAAAAGATGCGCAGCATCTCCGCAGCCAGGTTGCCCTGCCCGCCCAAACTGTCAGCTAATTGCGCTCCATCGACCATCACATAAGGGCAGCCGTTGCGTTTAGGGACCCGTTGCGGCGCGCTCAGGCAGAAGCGCACGAATGCGCGATCATCATTGCTGAAGCGTTCGCGGTTGTAGCCCTCCACCAACCGTTCAGTCCATTCCAGATCTGCAGGTGAGGCAAGTTGCACCAGATCATTCAGGCTGATCGAGGCTTTGCAGAGTGAGGGTTCATTTCGTCGAAAGGCCACATATTGAAGCAGGAAGGTATTAAGGAATTCGATGGCAGCACTGACCGCCGTGGTCTCGCCTCGGGTCAGCGCGAAATAGATCGGCACAATGTCTTCTCGGCGATGGAACAGTTGGTCGTAAGACTGAACCAGTAACTCGGATACTCCCGCCGAGGGCGCCATTAGCAGCAGCAAGCCGCGCCCTTCGCTTGAATTTCGCGGATGAGAAACGATCTGTTGCAGCTCGTCGGCTCTGCCAACGAACTCATCTGCTGCAACACGGCCAAGAATGCGTCGTGCTTTGGGAGGGACTCCTTTTCCGTTCATCGCCTGGCTCGTTTTGCTTAGCTATCCTGGTACAGCTCAATTCTGTTCTTACCTTTGCGCTTCGCGTTATAGAGAGCACGATCAGCCGCGGCGATTATCCGATCGGGAGTATCGACGTGCTTCTGAAACGTGGATATACCTATGCTGATCGTAACTCCGCCAACGGGTTGCGACTTACCGTGCGGGTAAACCGTTTCCGCTACGCGCTGCCGCATTCGCTCGGCGATCACGATTGCTTCATTAAGGGGCGTCTGCGGCAGGAGAATTCCAAACTCTTCTCCGCCATACCGGCAGGCTACGTCGGCGGATCGCAGAGCCAGTTTCAAACAATGAGCTGTAATCTGAAGCGCCTGATCGCCTCCCTGGTGACCGTTGAGATCGTTGTAGCTCTTGAAATCGTCGATATCGATCATCAAGAAACTCATGGGATATTCGTAGCGCCTGGAACGGTTCACCTCTTCATTCAATCGCTCTTGCAAATAGCGCCGGTTGAGCAAACCTGTGAGTGGATCCGTTATGGACATTAACTGGAATTCTGTCGCCCGCTCCTGCCACCCGGCCCGCTCCAGCGCCAACGCCACCTGAGGACCGATAATTTCAAGCAAACTCAGATCGATGTCATCATAATCTTTGCCGCTAGTCTTATCGGTTACATTTAGGATCCCGATCGTGCGACCACCGATTCTGATTGGGTAGCTGATAAAGGATTTCGTTTTGTATTGTCGCGCTGCAGGCGCAGGCGCCATACCGGCGTTTTCGATATTCTCAACTACCAGTGCCCTGCCCGTTTCCAGTACCCCTCCCGCAACTCCCTCGCCCAACCTTATGCGGGCTACCTCGGAAATCTGAGCTTTCATTCCTACGCCGGCTTTGAGTATCAACTCATTTGCTCTCTCGTCTACCACCAGGAGGGAGGCACGCTCAGCCAGCAACAGGTCTTTCGAGTTAGTCAGAATAGCCGTGTAGGTTTTTTGGGGATCCCCAGAACTGATACGCTCGAGAAAGTGACGCAGCGACTCCGCAAATTGCGAGCGATATTCAAGCTCGCGCCGCAGCTGATCGATCTCGCGTTGCAGGTCTGAGGAAGACTTCGAAGACGCAGACAGTGTCGGAGCTGGTGGGGCTCCAACGTTTGCTGGCGGGAGTGGTGCGAGCTCCTCCTCCGCGGGTAAACGAGACATTTCGCCCTCAAACTGGCGGGCGGCCTTCTGCAAGTGGTCAGCTAACTGATCCAAGTTTGCCGGTTCCCCAAAGATGACCCTCGAGAGAGGTTCACTACCAAGCAAGTCTTTCAGATCACCAGCGCGAAGGCGCTCGACGATTACCCGATAGTCAGCGCCGCTTACGAAGGCGCGTCCTCCGATCACCGCCAGGTTTCGCCCGTTGGCAATTTGGACGGGCATGGCGAAACACTGCAAACCCGCATGACACTTGTAATGGACCACTCCACCAGTACTCATTGCACGCCGGTACGCGTCGCCGCAGTACGGATCGCAAAGACTACCGAGGTCGGGCGAAGACTGAAGAGCATGGCAAATCGAATTGTTGTCTGAAATTACAAGTGCCGGAGGCTGTCGGCCGTCTACCAGCAGGATGGACAAGCCCGATGCGGCAGCCAGCCGGTGCTGCACCGGGGCCCAGCCGTCAGGCGCATCCTCCGGACGCTCCTGCACAATAGCAGCTTTCGATTTATGAGACTTCTTTGTCATCCGGAGTAGTTCGTCAGTTTGCTTGGTGCCGGGAGAGCACCAACAAACACCTACTGTCGGCAATGGATTCTGTCGGAAGGTTCTGGGTCTTCGCAGCCAGTATAGATTTCAACACCTTGCCAAACAAGCGCCAGCGATAATTTCCGCTGGCTGCCTCTCCGGCCAAGACCATACCCGTGCGGAAAACGCAAGTTACTCTATTGATATATAACTAATACGAAGGAGTCTCCCGAGGTAATTTCGTGAGAATCAAAGACTTGCGGGCTGCCTGCGTTTTTTACGAAATTATTCCTGGAGCGGCGTCGGGGCCGGGAGCGACACTTTCGATTTGAGGCTGCTCAGGACTAATCCGGATGCAGGCCGCGAAGTGATCTGGCTTGATCTCGACGAGAGGTGGAACGACCTCCTTGCACGCCTCAATCGCATACGGACAGCGGGTGTGAAAACGACAGCCGTTGGGAGGATTTATGGGCGATGGGACATCTCCCTCGAGCACCATGCGTTTTCGAGTGGACTCCACTGTAGGATCGGGAACTGGAACAGCAGAGATCAGCGCCTTGGTGTAAGGCATGAGCGGATCGTCATAAATTGCTTTAGCATTTGCTATTTCGACAATCTTGCCGAGATACATCACCGCGACGCGAGTAGCGGTATGGCGTACCGCGCGTAGATCGTGAGAAATGAACAAATAGGTGAGGTTCTTCTCTCGCTGCAGCTTCTCAAGAAGATTAAGAATTTGCGCCTGAATAGAC
>JBGTLM010000030.1:0-12233 GCA_041744135.1 Pyrinomonadaceae bacterium | reverse complement strand
TTGCTCTGCATCTTTACATGCTTGATGTACTTCGTATCTTTGGGCGGCACGATGGGTGGAATCACTTTGTCCAGGAGGATCTTAATCGTGTCAGACTTCTGGGGATCGATGGTTATCTTTTGCGGAGTGCTGTAGAGATTTCCCGGTGCGCGGTTCCATTGCTGACCTTCGCCGCGATCCATGGGCAGCTTCACGGTGTGACCATCAGATCGTTTGAATGTTTCATAACGATGGAGCAGCGCCTGCACTGTGTATTCTCCCGCAGGCACTTGTGCAAGGCTTCTCACCGGATAACCGGAGGCATTGGCATCCACGATGGCTTCCTGACCGGGCTTTAGTGCTTCAACATCGATACCAAATACCTGTTGCGTGGTCAGGTCCTCGCTGATTTGAAAGCGCGGCTCTCGGGTACTGTCCGTCGAGATAAGCAACAGTACGCGTCCGTCCAACGGCTCTTTGTTGCTCGTTTCCGGAAAGGAAATCGCAAACCGCACACCAGCATTCTGCTCGCTTTTTAATTCGGCAATCTCCGGACATAGCAACGATGCTAAAAGAATTGATAAGAATGAAAATAGAAGCAATTTTGTTTTTGATCTCATAAAACATTCTCCTGAACGCCTGTGTAGGACGGCTCAAGCTTCGCCGAATTTGCAGTCAGGAAGGCGGACCCTGTCCCCGCTCTTACGCTGAGTGGCGTTCAAACTTGAGGCGGGGACAGGGGTCCCCCTTCCTAGCCTGAAATTAGCTTAGATGCTCTTTGGTTTCTTAGACAGCCTCTACCGTACCTCGCTTCTGTCGTAACACTACTCGCTGAACTGCAGCCGGCTGGTAGCCGTTGCAGGCGACTCTTCTTCCCCGGCAGGCAGCGTGATAGGCTCCGATCGTGAGCCGTCAGCATACTGAAGTTTGTATAGCATCCAGTAGAGTCCGCGCTGAGCCAGCAGGTCCTGGTGCGAGCCTTGCTCGCGAATCTCGCCGTGATGAAGCACGATGATTTGATCCGCTCTTTGCACGGTTGACAGACGGTGTGCCACTACGATCGCAGTACGGTCCAGCATTACGCGGTCGATGGCTTGTTGGATCAACTGTTCGGTTTCAGTGTCGATGGAGCTGGTGGCTTCGTCGAGAATCAGCAGAGCGGGATCAAATGCCAGCGCCCGAGCGAATGAAATCAGCTGCTTTTGACCGACTGAGAGGCCCGCGCCCCGCTCTTTGACTTCGGCTTTGTAACCGTCTTTCAAACGCTCGATAAACTTGTTGGCGTGCACCTCGTTCGCGGCCCAGGTCACCCGTTCGTCAGTAATCGTCTCACGCCCCAGGCGAATGTTGCTCTCCACCGTACCGCTGAAAAGGAAAATGTCCTGTAGCACGACTGCGAAGTTTTCGCGCAGCGATTGCAGTTCCCAATCGCGAAGATCCACGCCGTCCAGCAATATGCGTCCGCGCTGAATATCGTAGAAGCGCATCAGCAGGTTGGTGATCGTTGTCTTGCCTGAGCCGGTATGACCAACGAGCGCCACGGACTGCCCTGGACTTACGGCAAATGAAACGTCCTTCAGCACCCAGTCCTCATCTTTGTAAGCGAACCAGACATTCTGAAATTCGATATAACCTCGCGCCCGGCCCGATTTAAGTGGCGTCTCAGGGTTCTTGATGGCCACCGGCAGATCCAGAGTCTTGAAGATGCGATGCGAAGCCACAACCGCCGCTTGCAGCACGTTGTACTTGTCGGAAATATCGCGTATCGGCTGGAAGAGGAAGCCGGAATATTGAATAAAAGCTACGAGGGCGCCCAGGGTCAGCGCGTCATTCATGACTCGATAACCCCCATACCATACAACTAAGGCAATTCCCACTGCGCCAATCAAATCGACTAAGGGAAAGAAGACTGCATAAAAGAAAATCGTATCAATATTGGCTTTGCGATAATCGTCATTGATCGCATCAAATTTTTGCAGCGACTTCGCTTCGGCGTTGAAGATTTGCACGGTTTGCGCGCCGGCAATATGCTCTTGGAGAAACGCGTTGATGCGAGCAATTCGCGTCCTGACCATGTCATAACCGCGCCGTGCACCCTTGCGAAACCAGGTGGTGGCCGCAAAAAGCATCGGTACAGTCAACAGCGTCACCAATGTCAGCCGCACATCCATCCATAGCATCACACCGATGATCGCTACGATCATGACCACATCGCCGAGCACGTCCGTCACACCCGATGTGAAAAGTTCGTTCAACGAATCGACATCATTCGTAAGCCGCGTCATGATGCGGCCCACCGGATTGCGATCGTAGTAGGCCACTTCCTGGTGCTGCAGCTTGTCGTACAGTTCGCGACGGATGTCAAACATGACGTACTGGCCCACCGTGTTAAGTAAAACAGCTTGCAGGTAGGAAAACAGAAACCGCAGGAATTGAACGCCAAAGAACAAACCTACCAGCAGCATCAGACCGTCCGTCTTTCGCGGCAGGATGTGCCAGTCGATTGCGTACTGCGTAAATTTCGGTTGCAAAACACCCAGCAGATTCAGCACCAAGGTGAGAATCAAGGCGGGAATCAGCATGCGCAGGTAAGGCCTGAGATACTTCAGCAGCCGGCGGGCAATCTGGAAGTCGTAAGTCTTCCCGATTGCTTCTTCTTCGTGAAATTGTTTAGCGGCTGTGGACATTCAGTTTAATTCCGATTGCCAATTGCCAATTGCATTCCATGTGGTTTTGCCTCTGGTTTTAATCTTGGCGCTCGTTCTAAGCACTACTTCAGAGATCGTGTAGGACAGTCAGCCAATCGGCAGTTGGCAATCGACAATGCTTCATGTTGCGGCCAGTTCCTCTTCGAGCAGCTGTCGTTCGTAAAGATCGGCATACTCTCCGCCCAGCGCCAACAATTCATGATGTGTGCCCTGCTCGACAATGCGTCCCTCGTCGAGCACGCAGATCCGATCGGCATCACGGACCGTCGAAACGCGATGGGAAACAATCAGGCTGGTTCGATCGCGCATCACGCCCCGCAGTCGTCCCAGGATCTTCTCTTCCGTATAAGTGTCAACCGAAGACAAAGCGTCGTCGAGGATCAAGATCTTGGGCTCGCGCAATACGGCGCGGGCGATGGCTGTCCTTTGTTTCTGACCTCCTGAGAGAGTGATACCTCTTTCGCCCACCAAAGTCTCGAAGCCGTCGGGAAAACTCGCAATGTCGTCTGCCAGTCCCGCCAGCTCGGCCACCCACTCGACCTCGGCGCGTTCAGCTTTCTCGACCCCAAAGGCGATGTTCTCCGCCAGAGAATCACTGAAGAGGAAAGTCTCCTGGGGAACGTAGCCAATGCTCGATCGCAGTTGTGCGAGTGAATAATCCTGTACCGGAACGCCGTCGATTAAGACGGTGTTCTCCGGCGCTTCGATTAATCGGGGGACGAGGTTAACGAGGGTGGATTTACCGCTTCCGGTTCGGCCGACGAAAGCGACCGACTGACCAGCGGGTATCCGCAGGTTAATGTCACGCAGTATCGGTTCATCGTTCGGACGGTAGCTAAATGTCAGGTTGTGAAACTCAATCTCACCGGCAATCGGCCTTTGCTGCTGAACTCCTGGGGCGTCGCCGATTGCAGGATTGATGGCCCATATCGTGTTCATCCTCTTCAAACTCGCCGTTCCACGCTGGTAGAGATTCACTACGTAACCGAGCGCGATCAGCGGCCAGATGAGACGCATTAGATACATATTGAAGACGGTGAACTCGCCAACCGTGATCTCTCCGCGAACTGCCAACGGCACGCCGGCCCAGATAATGAGAACAAAACCGATTCCTATCAGAAACGTCATTAAGGGCCGCATTAACGCATCGATTCTGACCAGGCTGAGGTTCTTCTCCGCGAATTGCCGGTTCAATTCGTTGAAGGCCGCTATTTCAGCGCCTTCCTGCGCATAGGCACGCACCACACGGACACCGGTAAAGTTCTCCTGGGCTCGCGCCGTAATGTGAGCAAAGAACTCCTGGATTTTTTCGAAACGAACGTGAACCTGTTGACCAAAGAACTTAACCGTCAACGAGACCAACGGCATGGTCACAAATAGGAGGAGGGTGAGCCACCAGTTGATCATTAACATCAGAGGCAGCACGAGCAGAACCACGAGGATCGTCTGCAGTGTGTACATGATCATCGGACCGGCCAGTTGGCGCACTGCCGCCAGATCGTTGGACGCCCGAGCCATCAGATCGCCGGTACGATGTTCCTGAAAAAAAGAGAGCGGTTGATCGACAAGGTGCGCGTAAAAATCCCGGCGCAAGTCGTATTCAACGTGACGCGACATGCCGATCAGAATGCTGCGTTGGAGAAACAGAAACGTGCCGCTAACCACACTTGCCCCCAGAACTTTTAGAGCCGACACAGTAAGTCTAGACCATGAGACCTGGGTCCAGTTTTCATCCACTGCCTGGCCGACGAAGAGAGGGATTGCCAGGCTGAAGACGACGCTGGCGAATATGCAAAACATGCCAGTGATCAGCGAGATCTTGTAGGGAAGGAAATATCGGGCAAATTTTCGCAGGTCATCCATGAGCTGGCGCACGACGCAATCCGACTAAATCTTTTGCAAAGGCTTGAGCTTTATGATGCTCGATTTTGCGTCGAGACGCCACACGCCAGACGGCGGGGGTGAAGCGAAGCCTCAGAAAGGCGCAAGAAAATACAGTACGAGAGGTCAATAAAAGCTTAAGCGTCAAGCCGCGAAACCGCGGGTCGGGCGGGCGTTGAGTGGAAATCGTCCGGCGGCGTGCTGACTCGATTGCGACCTAATTCTTTCGAACTATAGAGCGCCCGGTCAGCAGCCTGTACGAGAGTGTCCCGCCTCGACCCATGGACGGGAAAGGTAGCGAGTCCCAGGGAGGCACTCAGCCTTCCAAATCCGGGAACGTCGATTTGCTCAACTCGGCTGCGAAGCCGCTCGGCCACGATCAGCGCACCCTGAATATTTGCCTGCGGAAGAATCACAACAAACTCGTCCCCACCGTATCGGACTGCGGTGTCGACGGCGCGCAAATTGGCTCGCACGCTGTCCGCGAGCATGCGCAATGCCAGGTCGCCAGTTTCGTGACCCGCACCATCGTTGATCTCCTTGAAATTGTCTAGGTCCAGGATTATTAACGAGAGTGGCAGACGCAGACGGTTAGCCATCTGGAGGTCGCGTTCGAACTGCATCTCAAACCAGCGGCGGTTGAAGCAGCCAGTTAGTTCATCAGTTAATGCCAGTTGCTGCATCTGGGCGAACAAGCGCGCTTGATTAACCGCAACTGCGAGTTGGTCGGCAACCGTTCCCAACAACATGAGTTCGTTGTCGGCCCAAACGCGAGCGGGAGGCTCAGTGCGCGCCAGCAGAAACCCAACCAAGACTCCCTGGTAGATCAATGGTACGACGGCGTCTGCGAAGGGTGAATGAGCCTGAGGACGATCTCCGTCCACAACCAGCAACTCGGGTAGAATAGCAAGTTTCTGGCCGATCATTTCGAGATCCCCCAAAAACTCGACAGCGGCAGTCTCCAAGCTGACATCGGCTCGAAAACGATGCTTAATGATTTCACTTCCAACGAGTTCGCCATTCACTTGCACCGTGCAGCATTTAACGTTGAGTGCACGCCCAACTTCATCCGCAGCGGTTTGCAGAACTCCGTCCAGATCGAGCGAATTTCTAATTGAGGTGGCGATGCGGTTAACTGCGGTTTCACGTTCGGCTTGCTCCTGCAACAAACGGGCAAGCTTAGTGGTTACGCCGAGAGTTAGGTGAAGCGAGGTCGCTTTGGGCGTTGAGGCGTGCACCGCCTGTGCGAAAGGCTGAGCGGCATAAGGATGTTCGGCCGAAACCCTGGCCATTAAATATTCCAGAGCCGAGTAAACCACGTCTGGCTCAAACGTCCAGACGACCAAATCACCTGCCTGGTCCTCCGGGTCACCATCCGGCGGCACGGAGGCCAGGAGAGCCGCGAATCGAGCGTCGGAGATGACAACAAACCGTTCAAGATTTTTATTTTGATCCTTTTGGTCCAATACAGCCAGGTTAGGGTTATCCCGGCAGTTGTTTAAAACTGATCTTGAGAGAATATCTTCCGGGCCCAGAAATAAAAAAGTGTTTTGAGCCACCCGCGCGAGGTCTTTCACCCGAGCCACTTCTCTGACCGAGCGGGACGAGGAAACAGGCAGACTTTCGATCACCAGGGCACTTAGATTATTCTCGAGCACCACCTCTTCGAAGTAACGATGCAGTTGGGCAATTGTCGAATCCGCGCAGTGAATAGGGGTCAACTGCTTATGATGTTGGGCCAAGAGAGCGTGGTAAAGCGTATACATGAATCTACAAAACCGCTTAATTCAATGATAGCTTCTGCCAGGGGCGGGTACCCTAAGGAGCACGGTGTCGGAAGGCCAACCGCATTGTACCTAGCTTGATAATGGCTGTCTACGAGGTCGTGCTGACGCGGTCTAGATCGGAATGCGGTCCTTTGCGCTGAAAGCGTCGGCGAGTTTCCAGCCAGGGTTGCAGCAACGCTGGGATCAATTTCACCATATATGGTAACGCTGAAAGTGTTGGCGATGGCAGCACAGGCGACTCGCGAACTCTTTCAGAGTTAGTTGAAATACTAAGGTTTGAAACTCCCCAGAGTTGCTGCAACCCAGGGAGAAGCTCGGCAACGCTTTCAGCGGTAGTCCGCGACAAGGCATAGTCTTGATCAAATCTTGATGTAGGTACTAAGTGCTGTCGCAATAAGGTTTCCAGCATCGTCAATCAACTCCGCCGAAACGACTATGAGGCGCCGGCCGGCCCGGAGCACACGAGCAGTGGAGTGAGCCCGGCCGTTTCTGAGTGGTCTGAGATAGCTGATGGTTAGGTCGGCGGTCGTTGCTTTCTCGTCGGGCGGGAGCAGAGAAATAATCGCGAAGGCCGTAGCCGTATCCACTAACGACGCAATGGCACCTCCGTGAACCACGCCGTTGTTTTGCTTCAGATCCTCTCTGATGTTGAAACCGAGCGTGGCTGTACCTGGAGCCATATCCTCCAGTTCAATCCCCAGCAGCTTTGCAAAGGGAACGGTCTCAAGAGCATTCTGGATTCGTTCGAGTTGACTCGGTGTGAGGTTTTCACTGTTCATGAACGGTAACTATCGCTTGAGTCAGCCGGCTCTACGATAACAGCGGTGCCATAAGCCAGAACCTCGGTAACTCCGGTGGAAAGCTCGGTGGTGTCATACCGGGCGCCGACAATCGCGTTGGCCCCAATCTCCGTGGCGTGCTGAACCATGATGTCAAAGGCGTCGGAGCGCGTGTCTTCACAGAGTTTCGTCCATACTGTGATGTTGCCCCCGACCACTGTTTGCAGCGTGGCCCCAAGCGTCGCGAAGATATTGCGCGAGCGAACGACGATTCCGCGTACCACGCCCAGGTTTTGGGTGATGCGGTAGTTCGGCAGCTCAAACGCCGTAGTTACCATCTGGTGAGCAACTGAGTAGCGTGGTGGACTGACGGCATAGGGCGTTCTTCGATCAGGGAAGTCTGAACTCATTTCTTTGTCCTTTGCAGAGTGCCTTTCCTGAAGAGGGTGTTCTTAGTGAGCTTGTCATTCTCGGTTTCAGGAATCCAGAGGTAATTCTTCAGATCGCAACGGCCGCGTTCATTAAAAATTACGCCTTCGGCTTCTAACATTCGCTGCTGCTTATCGTGGGGCAGAACAACCCTTCCGGTCGAGCAGGCCCCCTGCGCGTTGATTACTCTGTGCCAGGGAGTCGTGTCACCTGAAGCATGCATCACAAAGCCGACTGTTCTCGGCGTGTAACCCTCGCCGAGTATTTCTGCCAGCTGCCCGTACGTCACTACGCGCCCGCGAGGAATAGTGCGAACGATTTCATAAACGCGTTCACGGTAACGGGGATCATTCTGCATTGTTTGCTTGCGGAGCTTGCCGCCCGGAGCGGGCCAGCTTGCCGGCTAGTCAAGAGTTCGCAATACCGCGCGCACGGGCGACCCGTCGCCACTTCCGCCTGCAATTCTGAGCGGCAGGCAGATCAATTCATAAATGCCGGCGGTAACCTCTCGAAGATCCAAGCCTTCGAGGATCACAATTCCTTTTGAGAGCAGGGCAAGATGTGTCTCATGCGTTTTTGATTTGAATTGTTCTATGGAAAGATAGTCAATTCCAACCAGTTTAGTGCCCTGACTAATAAGATACTCGGCCGCGCCTAAATCAATGTGAGTAAAGTCAGCGCGGAAGACAGGATTCTCACCTGACCAGAAGTTGGAGTTCCGAGTTTTAAAGAGAATGCGCTCGCGACCTGGCTGGCAATGCGCGGCAGTAAAACTCGCGTCAATCGTCGTGATATCCTCCGGCACTGCTACTACCTGAGCTTCACCAATTAGAACTTCCAGCGGCAACGACTCTACGCGGCCGGCACCCGCGATGAAGTGCGCGGGCGCATCGACGTGCGTTCCGCAGTGCACTCCCATGTAGAGCAGCGACACGTTTGCGGAGTCGCCGTCGGCGAGTGATTTCCAACTTTTAATTTCAATTCCAGGATCGCCCGGATAGATGGGTGTTGTTTCGGAAAGCCGAACGCTCACATCGTAAATGCGCATGAAGTTTACCTACTGCAACTGCGGGCATAGTAGTTGTCGCTCGAGAATGGTGTCAACGCAGCTGCGTGGCGACGACACAGCGAGGAGAGCGGCGACCGGGGCAACTCAACCACCGCCGGAGGCGCCGCGGAAGGTAGCCCGGGGCAAAGCGCTTAGCGCGCAGCCCCTGGATTAACTCTACAAACACAACCGTGCCCTGGAAGGGGGCAAGCATCACCACATGGGGGCGTCATATTAAGACGCGCTACAGTTTCAACATTTCGGGATATTCGATTCTGCGGCGTTCTTTACGCCCCTTCAGCGCGGTCGGGTTATTGACGTAACCTGGGGCTGCGTCCCAAGCGCTTGCCCCTGGCTACCTTCTGCAGCGCCTCAGGCGCTCGTTGAATCATTTATGACTACTGAAATCCACACCGGTCAACATCACTTCTTGCAGCAATACTTAGCCGTGCGTTAGCATCAAACACGTTCCTTCAAATAAACAGATCGCAGCGGAGTAGGTCATAAATACCCTTTCTACAAAAGAGAAATTACCCCTAGTGGCGGCCTCGAGGTATTTGAATTCCGCCCCGCTAATTTGGAGTTTTGTTCATGGGTCAAGAAAGGGGACCATAAGTCTTATCGATCCTGTTCCGGCGCGTTGTGCACAACTACTGGAGGAAGGGGCGGTGGAAGCGGCGCTGATTCCGGTCATCGAATATCAGCGCATACCGGACATCTCGCTGATACCGGACGTATGTGTGGGATCGAAGGGAAATGTTCGCAGTGTGGTGCTGGTGACCAGAATCCAGGATCTCAGGGAAGTCCGATCGGTCGCTTTGGACGAGTCCTCTCGCACTTCGGCCGCGCTGATGAAGGTCATCTTTCTTGAGTTTTTAAAGGTAGAGCCGAAGTGGGTGACCTCGGCGCCCAACGTCGATCGCATGCTAAAAGAGAATGATGCCGCATTGATCATTGGTGACCCAGCCATGACGTTCGCCAGAGATGATCTACGCATTGTCGATATGGCGAGCCTCTGGCGTGAGTACACCGGTCTTGGGTTCGTATTTGCCGTATGGGCTGTGCGGGTTAGCGAGGTGCTTAAACTTGCGCTTTTTGATTTCGCCGCCGCTCGAGATGAAGGACTGGAGCAGATTGAGAGCATCCTTTCCCAGTACGAAAAGGAGATTCCCCTGTCCCGTGAGGAACTTAAGGAATACCTGACGGACGACATTACTTTCCATCTCGACGAAAACATGGAGCAGGGGATGAAATTGTATTTTGACTTGGCTTACAAACATCGGTTGATCGAACAAATAAAGCCATCGCGGTTCGTTCATCTTACTTCCGAATTACGCTGAAAGCGTTGGCTAGTTCCAGCCAGGGTTGCTGCAACCTTGGGACCTAAGTACCAAAAGAAGAAATACGAATAGTCCGCCAATAATTAGAACTTCTCACTCCCATTTTGCGAATTGCCAGGCTAAGCAATAGACTGTGGTCATGACTTCAGACACTCAATCAATCCTGGACAAAGTGCTGGCAGGCGAGAGAATGACTGCCGTCGATTGCACTGCTTTACTGGAGTCGCATGACATCGCGCCGATCGGCGCAGCGGCGGACACAGTTCGCCAGCGTAGACACCCGGATAACATCGTCACTTACATCATCGACCGCAATATCAACTACACCAACGTCTGCAACGTTGTCTGCACCTTCTGCGCCTTCTATCGCCGGCCCGGAGCTCCCGACACTTACGTACGAACTCTCGATGAGATTTGCGAGAAGATCGACGAAACGATCGCGCTCGGCGGCACCGGTGTTTTGATGCAGGGTGGATTGCACCCGGATTTTGGTATCGAGTGGTATGAAGACCTGCTGCGTACGCTGCATGCCAAGTATCCCCGTTTTCAACTCCACTGCTTCTCGCCTCCGGAAATTCATAACATCCATCTGATCTCGGGACTGGACTACGAGACGATAATGTCACGTTTGAAAGACGCCGGTCTTTACAGTTTACCTGGCGGTGGTGGTGAGATTTTGGACGATGAAGTACGCAAGCGCGTTTCTACCAAGTGCACCACCGATGAGTGGTTGGGGGTCATGCGCGCCGTGCATCGAGTTGGTCTGAGATCAACCGCCACGATGATGTTTGGCATCGGAGACACAGTAGAGCATCGAGTGCACCATTTGCAGCGCATCCGAGACCTGCAGGATGAGACCGGCGGGTTTACCGCCTTCATATCCTGGACCTTCCAACGGGAAAACACCGCGCTGGGCCGGCGCATTAAGGATGAGCCAACCGGCATCGATTATTTAAAGATGCTGGCCGTTTCGCGCCTGTTTCTCGACAACATCGAGAATTTCCAATCATCGTGGTTGACGCAGGGTTTGAAGCTAGGTCAGGTGGCCCTTCGCTTTGGCGCAAATGACATGGGGTCGATCATGATTGAAGAAAACGTGGTCTCGGCGGCGGGGGCACACAATCGAGCAGATGAAAGAATGCTTCGCTACTTGATCCGCGAAGCCGGCTTTATCCCGCAGCAGCGCGACATTCTTTACCGACACGTGCACCGTGATGGGTCGCTCGAGGCTGATGCCAGCGAATCCTTGCCCTTGCGCGAGTTGACCGTAATGATTGCGGACTAGCCCACCTTTGCTGATGCAGCGGAGTTTGGATTCTCATTCACACCGCGGCTTCAGCCCGGTGTCAAAACTCGTATTCGAAAACCCGAAACCGTTTCAACGGTTTCCCTTGACGGCAGACCTATACCGCCGAGAAACCGTTCAAACGGTTCCGAGGCTGTGAGCAGCATTTCAACACCGGGCTGAAGCCGCGGTGAGAATAAGAGGCCAAACCACCCAACCTTGGGAAGATGGACCGGCGTACAGAAAACATTACGACTTTGCTCTTTGACTGGGACGGAACTATTGCCGACTCTGCCCAACTCGGTCTAACCGCCTTTCAAAAATCATTCGGCGCTCTCGGTTTGGAATTTCCACAGGACATTTACGAGGCTGCCTATTCGCCGAACTGGTACTCAATCTATAAAGCGATGGGACTGCCGAAGGAGAAGTGGACCCTCGCCGACGATCTCTGGATGCAACACTATGGCGAGCAAACCGCCCAGCTGGTCGAGGGCGCTGGCGACACGCTGCGGCAGTTGCGGCACCGAGGCTACCGAATGGGGATCGTAAGCAGTGGGAGCGAATGCAGACTCGCGCGGGAGCTGAAACACCAGGGATTAAGCGAACTCTTTGAGGTTGTGATTTGCAATGAGCAGATGCGCAATAAAAAACCTCACCCGGAAGGTTTGAAAACAGCGCTCGCGATGCTCAACAGCCAAAATGAGCAATCATGCTATGTCGGCGACAGTCCCGAAGACATCGAGATGGGCAAGCGCGCCCGTCTTCTTACAGTGGGAGTGCGCAGCACTTACCCCACAAGTTGGCGACTGCGAGAAGCAAATCCTGACATCTACCTCGAATCATTCGCCCAACTGATCACTGCATTTTTAGGACGAAACCTTCGGTGAAACCGGTAAACTTCGAAGGACCTAAACTCGGTTCAGTGCCCTCTTCACCGGTCGGAATTATGTAGGGGCGTCCCTCCGTGGGCGCCCCTCGTTACGGCGGCAAGGGGCGC
>JBGTLM010000029.1:0-3239 GCA_041744135.1 Pyrinomonadaceae bacterium | reverse complement strand
GGTTTTATGGCAGCGATCGCTGGGCGAAGATTTCGGTATGCTAACGACTCACGGCGGACGCACGGTCTCTCCGATTGTCGACGGTGATTTGGTCATTGTCAGCGGTGTAACTTTCCAATGGGGCGAACACGGCCGCGGAGCACACCGTTTCATGGCCTTCGATAAGAGGACGGGCGAGACGATATGGATTAGTGCACCTGGTGGTCGACCTTACGATACGACTTATGCTCCGCCGATCATTTCAAACGTCAATGGCACGCGCTTGCTGATTCAGGGCGCCAGCGATGGTGTTACTCACGCAATCAAGCCACAAACAGGCGAGCCGGTTTGGAAATATGAGATCAGTAAGCGCGGTCTTAATACCGGCGTGGTCGTGCACGGCTCAACTGCGATTCTGACCCATAGTGAGGAAAATCTCGATTCCAGCGAAATGGGCATGATGGTCGCCGTGGACGCAGGTTCGAAAGGCGAGATCAAGAAGGAACAGACCAAGTGGCGCATCTACGGTTGGCAAGGCGGTTTCTCTTCCCCGGTGCTTGATGGCGACCGACTCTACCATGTTGATAACGGAGCCAACCTCGCGGCTTTCGACGTGAACAGCGGAAAACAGTTTTGGCTGCAAAACCTCGGCACGATTCAGAAAGCGTCGCCGGTACTGGCCGACGGCAAGATTTACGTCGGCACCGAAAATGGGAAATTCTTCATCTTGAAACCCAATGCGACCGGGGCTGAGATCCTCGATCAGGATCAGCTCGGTACCGAAGCTCTGCCTGAAGCAATCATCGCTTCCGTCGCTGTTTCGAATGGAAGAATCTACCTCGTCAGCGACTCAACCCTTTATGCCATAGGAAAGAGCTCGAACGCGGCAACAAGGCAACCTCCGCCGATGGCGCCACCACCAGATTCAAACCGAGCCGCCTCCCACGTTCAAATCGTTCCCACCGAATTAATGCTGAAACCCGGCGACAAGGTCAACTTTCGTGTTCGACTCTTCGATGATAAAGGAAGCTTCATTCGCGAAGAGGGTGCCGCAACTTGGACGCTCGACCATCTGAAAGGCACAGTTGCGGACGGGCAATTCGTCGCTTCGAGTGACGCGATCGTTCAGACAGGTCTCGTCAAAGCTACGGTCGGTGCTATCACCGGCTCAGCCAGCGTGCGCGTCTTTCCGGCCCTACCCTGGAGCGAGAATTTCAATGCGCTAGCCGTAAATACAATTCCTGTTCATTGGGTTAATACAACGCTGAAATTTACGGTGCGCGAAGTCAATGGCGACAAGGTGTTCGTCAAGACGACTGAAGGCTCTTCGCTCCTGAGCCGCGCCCGCGCCTACTTTGGACCTTCTGACCTTGCTAACTACACCGTTGAAGCCGACGTTCTAGGCACGCAGAAGCGCCGCCAGCAGGGTGATGCGGGTGTAATCGCGCAGCGTTATGTGCTGGCAATCTACGGCAACAGTCAGATGCTGCACCTTGAACCGTGGCAACCCGAAACCGCACGCACGGTTAGTATTCCTTTTGCATGGAAGCAGGATACGTGGTACCGCTTAAAGCTTCAGGTCGAGAATCTGCCAGACGGCAAGGTACGCGCGCGCGGAAAAGCCTGGTTGGCGACTGAGAACGAACCATCGGCGTGGATGGTCGAACGCATTGATCCGATTCCAAACCTCCAGGGCGCGCCCGGTATTTTCGGCAACGCGCTGGCGGAAATCTATTTTGACAATTTGAAGGTGTACTCAAACAAATGACAGTCCAAAGTCCGAAGTCCAAAGTTCAAAGTCCTGGTTTTCATAAAGGTAGTCGCCATTCGGAGGTTAGCAAGTGGTGCTCTGCGTGGTTCCTGCCTTCCGCTCTATGCCTTCTGTTTACTGCCTTCTGCCTCCTGCATCCTGCCTCCCCGGTGGAGGCTTCCGATCCGGGTACGAGCGACTGGCCCATGTGGGGCGGAACCCCCGATCGCAACATGATTTCCAGCATGAAGGGACTGCCCACAAGTTGGGATGTGAAGACCAAAAAGAACGTCAAGTGGGTAGCCCTGCTAGGCTCGCAGACCTACGGCAACGTTGTTGTTGCTAGCGGCAAAGTCTTTGTGGGGACCAATAACGAAGCGAACCCGTCTTATGATCCTTCGATCAAGGGTGATAAGGGCGTACTAATGGCCTTCAACGAAGCCGACGGTGCGTTTCTTTGGCAGATGGTCCACGACAAGCTGGCCGCCGGCCGCGTCAATGATTGGCCCTACCAGGGTGTCGCTTCGTCGCCCCTGGTCGAAGGGGATCGGGTCTACTACGTTTCAAATCGCGCGGAGTTGGTGTGCCTCGATACGCAGGGTTTCCGCGACAAGGAGAACGACGGCCCGGTTACCGATGAAAAGTTGACTGGCGAGCGGAATGGCGACATCGTCTGGAGTTTCGACATGATTGAAGAGGTGGGTTCACTCCCGCACAACCTGGCGAACTCATCACCAGTTGCTCACGGCGATCTCATCTTTATCAGCACGTCGAACGGGCAGGACGAAAGTCACGTAAATGTCCCCTCACCTAAAGCGCCGGCGATTATTGCGGTCAACAAGAAAACTGGCAAGCTCGTTTGGGAAGATAACTCTGTGAACGAGCGCATTCTGCATGGTCAGTGGAGCTCGCCGACCGTGGGAACCATCGGAGGCGTAGTGCAGGTGATCCACGGCCAGGGCGACGGCTGGATTCGCGGCTACGAAGCGCTCACCGGCAAAAAGCTTTGGGAGTTTGACCTTAACCCGAAAGACTCCGTCTGGCCCAAGACGCGCAATGAAGTAATCTCCACCCCCGTGATTTATGAAGACAAGGTATACATCGCCAATGGCCAGGATCCGGAACATGGAGAGGGCATAGGCCACATGTATTGCATCGACCCAACCAAACGTGGCGACATTACAAAAACAGGAATGCTTTGGCATTACGACAAGATTCGACGATCGATTTCAACCCCGGCTATTAAAGACGGCATCGTTTACCAGCCGGACTTCAGCGGGTTCCTGCACGCCCTCGACGCAAAGACTGGGCAGGTTTATTGGACACATGATCTCTTCGCCGCCGTCTGGGGCTCCCCGATGCTCATCGATGGAAAGCTTTACCTTGGTGACGAAGACGGAGACGTCGTGCTGATGCAGGAGGGCAAGACCAAAAAAGTTATCGGCGAGCTAAACATGGGCAGTTCTGTTTATTCGACACCTGTGCCCGCAAACGGCGTAATGTACATTTC
>JBGTLM010000028.1:0-12558 GCA_041744135.1 Pyrinomonadaceae bacterium | reverse complement strand
GCAAGATACTGGGAGCCAAAGAGAATCGCCGTATCAGAATTGTAGAGGCCGTCCTGAGTGAAATCGCTGAAGCCAAGTTGGCCGGCGATGTCGTTAGCTGTCTCAGGAATGAACTGCATCAACCCACGCGCGGCCGCAACCGACTTCGCTTCCGGCAGGAACCGAGATTCCTGTCTCGCAATTGACAGCACAAATCTCGGATCGACTCCTCTCGGCGGCGCATGCATGAGGAGCGACTCGCGATAGGGCAAGGGATACAACAAGTCGACCAGCTCCCGGGGTGCTAGTTCCAGAATATAGTCGGCGGGGATATTTTTCCAAAGTTGTTCGCCAAAACGCACCGCACGACTCGCTAAGCCACCTCGCACAGAGTAGATCGCCAGAGTGTAATCGAGATCAGACTGTGACGTGACCTTTGTTTCTTCCGTTGTGGTGGCCGCAGACGGTACAAGTTTGGTCCCATTCGGGCTGCTTATTTCGGAACGCGCCACAGTAAACTCGGGCACGCCCTCGTCGTACAGGCCAAGAAAAAACAGTTCTTCAGCAAGCGCTTGATGAGACAACTTCAACCCGCCTGGCTGCGGCTTGGTAGTGTTTACTTCTTGTCTGCCTAGCTTCAGTAAGTTGAATGATGGAAGCTTGAAGGCAGGCAATGCTTGATAGGCGCGCCGCACCAGCGCCAACATTTCTTTTCGCAGAGCCGCATCCTCTAGAAATCGCAAACCGTCCTGGGCCAAACGCCGTCCCTGTTCCGCCATACCGTTGTTGACCGCTCTCTGCGCGGCCGCACGCAACGCCTTTGCACGTGTCTCGACAAGCGGACGCGTCCTGGCATCGGAACTGATTGCCAACAATCGTTGGGTCGACCGCTTTCCGTAGTATTCGTTTCTTCCGTCGGGGATGGAAAGATACTCAGAAACCGCTTCGTTGGTTCTTCCCAGTTGTTCGAGGGCGTAGCCACGGAGAAAAGTAAGTTCTTGTGAGGTGGTCCCCCCGGGTACACGGGTGCCGCCGAGATCCGATCGACTGCGAAGTTCATCCGCGGCGGATACTACTTCCTGCCATGCACCCTGCGCGAGATGAATTCTAATTTGCGCGAAGAGAGCCAACGTGTCCCCGCTCTGACCCCTGAAGCGCGTGCGTATTTGTTGCACCCAGCCAAGCGCTTCCTTGTGACGACCAGCTTCGTGCAGGGCATCGACGATGTTGAGGTAGGGCCGGTCAGGATTAGGTGCCTCCGGGAATCGTTCGATAAAACGCTGGTAAGCCGCCACCGCTTCATTGGTGCGCTTAAGACGATTGTATGTGCCGGCTGTGAAACTAAGCGCGTCTCGTGCACTCGCGCTGTCGGGAAACTGTTCCAGAACACGCTGAAAGTATTTCAAAGCCTGGTCGTATTTCAGCTGGAGGTAGAAACCCCGTCCCGGTTGATAGAGTGCATTCGCTACGGTCGGACTTTGGGGATAACGCTCGACAAGGGCGAGATAGTGAAGCCGGGCCGCATCAAAGTCGCGGTTGAATTGATAAACCGAAGCGCGTAGGAGATGCTCTGATTCCGATAGTTGGACCACCCCGCCCTGATTGGCGCTTTCTGTTCCAATGACATCGATGACACCGAGGCCGCGCGCGCCGGCTAGCGCGAAGTCGTCAGGTCGGGAGGCGTCGGGCATTTGCATTACTAGCCTCGAGAACTCTTCGCGAGCTTCCTGTCGCTTTCCTGCAGCGAGGAGTGACTGACCAATCAGAGTCAGTGCCTGGCGGGCCAAAGATCGATTTTTTGACGCGCCGAGCGGTCGTAGTGCAGTTACCGCAGCGCTGTAGTCCTTACTTTCGTAAAAGCTCTGGCCCAACCGCATTATTGCTGCTTCGCGCAACAGACTCGTGGGTGCGGTCGCAATCAACTGCCGCAGTTTTTCCCGTTCGAGAGCGAGGTCGCCGGTTGCCCGAGTCAACCTGGCAAGATGCCATAACGCATATTGCGATAGTACAGAATGGCGCGCGACGACCTGTTGGTAGCTCGCGTTAGCTCCAGCGGATTCGCCTGTTTTCTCCAGTAGCCTGCCGAGCAGGTAATCATAATTATTTGCTGTCAGGAGTTCCGAGCTTGAATTACGTAAAGAGTTAAGCTCCGCGAGCGCGGCTCTAACATCACTTGCGTCCATCGCCGACTTGATTCGCTCATGACGCTCCTGCGGTGTTTGCCCATGGGCGGAGAACGGTGCAAGCACAGTCGCCACGACTCCGAAAGCGAGGTTGAGCAGTTTGGTGTTATGGTGCACGTGTGGAATTATCATCTACGGACGAGGAATTTCCCAAATGGCAATAATGTAGGGGCATCCCCTCCGTGGGCGCCCCACATTACGATACGGAGGGGATGCCCCTACAATATTGGGCCCTTTTGAATATGGCTTCTGAAGAAAAAAGCACAGCCCAGATAAGTCGACGTGCCGAGTTGTTGGATGGCGCGCGCATCGCCAATGAAATCAAGCGAGAAGTCACGGCCGAGATTGAGCAACTCTGGAGGAGAGCTGAAGAGAGACCCTGCCTCGCAGCGATACGTGTCGGCGATGACCCGGCGTCAGAGGTTTACGTCAAAAACAAAATTCGGACTTGCGAGGAAGTCGGAATTCGGTCAGAACATCATGCGTTGCCGGGTTCTACCACAGCAAGCGAACTCGGGGAGCTGGTTTCGTGGCTTAACTCGCGGGATGAGATTGACGGCATTCTGATTCAGATGCCGCTGCCTGGGGGTATCGATGAAGCGGCCCTCATTGAGACTCTGGATCCGGCGAAGGATGTCGATGGTTTTCATCCTATGAACGTGGGACGCCTCGCAGTGGGCCGGCCGGTCTTTGTGCCTTGTACGCCGGCTGGAATTGTCGAACTCCTTACTCGCAGTGAGATTCCCATTCGCGGCGCAAACGCTTGTGTTGTGGGTCGTAGCCAAATCGTCGGCCGCCCGATGGCCCAGCTTCTTATCCAGAATGACGCAACCGTAACGATTTGCCACTCACGAACGCACGAGCTCAAATCCGTGACGGTGCAAGCTGACATACTCGTGGTCGCCATCGGTCGCCCCGGGTTAATCGGAAGGGACTACATTAAAGCAGGAGCGACAGTGATAGATGTGGGAATGAACAAGATCTCCGAGGAAAATGTGGCCCGCGAGCTGTTCGGTGATGAGGCAGAGCAAAGATTGCAGATCATCAGGAAACGCGGCTACACGCTCGTCGGTGATGTGCACCCCGCCGAAGCAGCCGAGATAGCCGGACGCCGCACGCCAGTACCTGGCGGAGTCGGCTTGCTCACCGTCGCCATGCTGATGCGAAACACGGTTAAAGCCGCGCGGCTCCGGAGAGGGTGAAGGCATTGCCAATTGAAGGCACTGCCGATTGCCGATTGCCGATTGGAAGAGAATCCCGGAATAATTGCCTACCGCTCGGAGGCCAAAGACCGTTTACCAAAGACTGATTCTTTGAATTGCCAATCGGCAATCGGCAATGAATTCAATCGCCAATTGGCAATTTGAAATCGAAAACATGCTGCGCATTGGCTTAACAGGATCGATTGGGGTGGGGAAATCGTTCGTTACCGGTGTCTTGGCCGAGCTCGACTGCCACGTGTTAGACGCGGATCAGGCAGCGCGAGAGGTGGTGGCCCCGGGTTCTGCCGGGTTGTCGGCCGTCGTCAAAGCTTTCGGCGAGGGCGTCCTCCAGGAAGATGGAACACTGGATCGACAACAGCTCGGTTCTCTGGTCTTTGCCGACCATCGCCAGCGCCACCTTCTAAACTCGATACTTCATCCATATATCATCGCACTGCAGGATGAACAGTTGGGCGAATGGGAGACCATGTATCCGGAGGGTATCGCCGTGGTTGATGCAGCTCTGATGATCGAGTCGGGCGGCTTCAAACGCTTTGACAAGTTGATTGTTGTACACTGCCGACCGGAAGTTCAGATAAGACGTTTGATGGTTAGAGATAACCTGACTAGGGAGGAAACGCAGAAACGAATCGATGCCCAGATGCCGCAGGAAGAGAAACAGAAGTTTGCCGATTACCTGATCGACACATCCGAGGGGTTTGAAAGCACCCGGAAGCGCACAGTCGAGGTCTATGAAGAGTTGCGGCGGGTTAAGATTCAAGAGATCAAGATTTAGAGGGCAGTGCCTACTGGGAAACAAGTCCGCGGTTCTCTGGTGCCTTAGCAAGATTGCGACCGGGACAAACGATCCACAAAACTACACCAAGGGAGCATGAAAACTTCTTCGTGCCATTTAGTGTGATTTCGTCGATCGTGCTTCCTAACGTAGTACACTAGATCAGACAATCATTGATCTTAGTTAACAATGGAGATAGTTCCCCACATAGGAAGAAGAGCCCGGACGATCGTCGCAGGACTGTTGCTCGTGGTCTTGTCAATTATTCCCGCCGGTTGTTTCGTTGATGAAAGCTACCAGCCTTATTACGGACGAGTTGTAGTGCGAAGCAGTCAGGACTTTCGCTGGATAGATGGAGGTCTGCCTCAAACTTTCGATCCGGCATTCGCCGCGGCGCCGCCTGACACCGATCTGGTCAGGGCAATCTTTGAAGGACTGACTGACTACGATCCACGAACCCTGGCTCCCGTGCCAGCCGTTGCCACCCGTTGGGAATCGCCCGACGATGGGCGGACGTGGACCTTTCACCTTCGAGAAGATGCTCGCTGGTCAAACGGTGAGCCTGTCACGGCGAAGGACTTTGTTGATTCATGGCAGCGCACGGTGAAGATTGGAGATCTGGCCCCGCACACGAACCTTCTCAGCAACATACAGGGAGCCAGGCCAACGTCCGCGGCTGAGCGGCCGACCCCCAAGGGCCAGAGGGGCCGTCAGAATCAAGAATTATCAGCCGCCGCCAAACTAAGGCGCGATTCAAGACGGTTCGGCGTTGAGGCTGTTAGCGCTCGACAATTGCGGGTTCGCTTACAATCGCCTGATCTGAATTTTCCGGCGCTCGTCGCACATCCGATCTTTCGTCCCGTAAAACTGACCGATGAAGTCACGCTGCAGCGAATTGGACCGCTTGGACTCGTTTCAAATGGCGCTTTCATGCTGGCCAAGAGTGGGACCGATCGAGTGCTGTTGGAGCGAGCGCGAAATTACTGGGACAAGAACGAGGTAAAACTCGAGCGCGTTGAGTTTGTAGGCGCAAAAAATTCGGAAGCAGCTCTCACCGCATACCGAGCAGGGGAAGTGGATGCCGTTACCAATTCCGCTTTCGAGCCCCTCGCCCTTAAACTCCTCGCGCCCTACAAGGACTTCAGGCGAGAGACCTACGGAGCAATCACTTACTATAGCTTCAATCTGTTGCATGAGCCGTTTGATGATGTGCGAGTGCGCGAGGCCCTGGCCATTGCCATCGATCGGGATCGTCTATCTCAGGATGAGTTGGGCGGAGCCACAGAGCCGGCGAAGAAGTTTCTGCCCGAAGCGATGGCCGGTTCGAAAGAGGTAGTGGCAAAAGCAGAGTTGCTGGAGAAAGATATCGAACGAGCCCGAAAGCTACTCGCCGAAGCAGGTTTTCCCGACGGCGAAGGGTTCCCGACGGTGAAGCTGCTGATAAATCGCAATGAGCAGCAGAAGCAGGTGGCGCAATCGATTGCCTCGATGTGGCGAAGCGTACTGAACATCCAAACCGAAATAACCATAAGACCCTGGGACGAGTATGTGGCGGCGATTCGGGCGGGCGAATACGATATCGTGCGGCGCGGAATGGTCATGCAGACAACGGATGAGCAGACAAATATCCGCGAGCTGTTTCGCCAGGATTCGCAGTCGGCTGAATCCGATGCTACGGATCAGACAGGCAGATCGGCCAGCAGTTCTTCTGTCGCAAATGGTGAGCGTTCGGCGGACCAGACGCCCCCCATTCAACAGCCAATCCAGTCAGAGACCGATGCCCTGAATGAGTTGAGAGCAATTCCACTATATTTCGCGTCTTCCTATGCTCTGGTAAAACCTTATGTATCCGGCTTCGACTCAAACGTTCTGGATATGCCATCCCTGAAGCATGTGCGTATCAACACCAATTGGACTGAACCCAAGGCGACCGGCATGAACTCGCTGAAGTGACATTTTCTGTGCCCGACGGCTGCGCCGGTAACTTGCAAGACAGAAAGGGTAAGGCGAAGCGGCCAACCGCTCAAGATCAGCTCCCAACCTTGGCTTATCGATTCAACCCCAGCACATTTGCAGGTGAGGGAGGTGGGAACGCTACGCTTTGCCCACCTTTCCAACCATCGAATTTCCCGACTTCAATTGTTAATGGAGAGTTGAGTGGCAGCATCGAGGCTCTTAGTCAAAAGCACCGCATGTTCGTTGCCCGCCCGTGCGGGGAAGAAAACCTCACTGTTAACCCTAAGACATTTGGTAGAATCATTCTGAAGAGGACATCGTCAGAGTCGGAGCGTCGTCGAGGAAAGAACAGGTGGCCCGGATTTACGTCAAACAAGCGATTGCCGGAGTTGTGGTCGGTATACTCCTGTTCACCGCGATCTCGTGTCGCGTGTCCACAAATGAAGAGTTCTTCGGTCGAACAGTTCCACCAGAGCGGAACATCCTGCGATATGTAAACGGCGGCGAGCCGGAGTCGATCGATCCGGCGATCAGTTCCGGTCAGCTAGAGGCGCGTATTTACATGGCCCTCTATGAAGGTCTTGTCGAGTACGATCCGAAGTCTCTCGATGCGATTCCCGCTATAGCCGAGCATTGGGATGTGAACAACGACTCATCGGAATTTGTTTTTCACCTGCGCAAAAACGCGCGCTGGTCTAATGGCGAACCAATCAACGCTCACGATTTTGTCTACAGCATCCGAAGATCTCTTGATCCTGACGTTGAATCCCGTTCCGCGGGCCTGGCTTATCCGATTAGATATGCCGAGGCTTTTAATGCCGGCGCCGTGTTTGTCCGTGACCCCGCCAGCAATCAATTTCTTTTAAACAAAGACTTTGCCGGTGATGAGCTAGCTGCGGAAGCGCTTAGCCAGAAACCCTTGGGGACGAACGAACGAGAGTATGAATCAACCGCTGCCGATCCAACGGCGGATCGGGAGACGCCTTTTCACCAGTTCATGCATTCGCCTGAAAGGCTTGTTCTTCCCGGTGCTGAGAAGGCTCGCAGCAAATTACTCGAAAGCAATCCCAAACTGCGGGCGGCGGTCGCTGATAAGGAGTTGGTGAAGGTAAAGGCTGAGGATTTGGGCGTCGAGCCAGTTGATGACTACACAGTGCGTATCTCGCTTTCTGAATCCGTGCCTTACTTCACCGAACTGGTAGCCCATCAGATCTTTCGTCTGGTTCCACGAAGAGTGATCGAACAGCATGGTGCGAAGTGGACCGACGCGGCGAATATCGTAACCAGTGGCGCCTTCAAGTTGAAATCATGGAAGCCATACAGCGAACTGGTGGTCGAGCGCAATCCGATGTACTGGGATGCTGCAAACGTCCATCTTGATGAGATCCATTTTTATATGTCCACCGATCATCCCACCACCATGAATCTGTATAAAGTGGGTTCGGCAGACGCGGTGGTGAACCATTCTGTGCCCAATGCCTGGCTGGATGTCGTCCGCCCGAAGAAGGATTACATGGACGCCGCTGAGGCGGCGATTACCTACATTCTCATCAATGTAACTCAGCCGCCGATGAACGACCTCAGAGTTCGCAGGGCGTTCAACATGTCCATCGACAAGATCAACTATGCAAAGGCCAGGAGGATCACGAAACCGCTGTCTGCCTTCACGCCTGCGAGTATTTTTGTTGGTTATCCACAACCGAAAGGCGAGGACTTCGATCCGGAGGCGGCACGAAAGTTATTGGGCGAGGCGGGTTATCCGGTGACCCAAAAACCGGAAGGGACCTACCAGTGCGAAAAGTTTCCTGCTGAGGAGGTCAGGTTTATTTTCGCTACTCACTCATCGACCAGAGCTCTGGCGGAGTTCATGCAGGCCCAATGGAAGCAGAACCTTGGGATCACCGTCATGTTAAGCAATATGGAATCCAAGACCTATATGGCCGCGCGTGGCAAGCTCGACTACAAAGGTTTTGCTTTTGGTAGCTGGGGTGCTGACTATATGGACCCGACTACCTTTCTAAACATCTTTCGAACGCGCGGCGGCGACAATGGCACTGGTTGGTGGGATCAGGAATACGTAAATCTGCTCGAAGAAGCGAACCACACCCTCGACGCCCAGAAGCGTTATGCGTTACTGGCCAAAGCTGAGAAACACATGTTGGACGCACAACCCGTGATACCGATTGAGACTCCCGCAGTGAACTGGGTCAAGAAGCCCTACGTGAAAGGCTTATACCCAAATCCGCAGAGTCTCTTCGCGTGGAAGTTTGTATATATCGAACGCGACGCCGCCAAGTGGGATTATGGCACTCCCAGCTTGACGGATTAGTCACGACATTGCCAATTGCCGATTGTCAATTGCCGATTGGAGTGGGCTTGCGGGAGCCCTGGTTCCAATACCACTCGAGAGGTCAGGCCAATTGCCAAAACACCTTTTTTCTTAAATCGGCAATTGGCAATCGGCAATCGGCAATAAGAAGAATGCTTCGCTTCATTATTCGACGACTGATAATTACGATACCGACGATCCTCGTTGTGATTACCATAACGTGGGGACTGATCCGGCTGGCGCCGGGCAACTTCTACACCGGTGATAAGGCCCTCCCCGAGGCAATCGAACAGAACATTCGCGAAAAGTATGGCCTCGACAAACCCTGGCACGAACAATATCTCCGAACGATGGGTCACATTCTCCGTTTGGATTTTGGCACGTCCTTGAAATATGAGGGGAAGTCAGTCAATGAGATTATCGCGCGATCTCTTCCGGTTTCAGCGACGGTAGGAATACTCGCCTACCTTCTCGCTCTGATCGTGGGAATAACAGTCGGATCCATTGCCGCGCTCAAACAGAACTCGAAATGGGACTATGCCTCCATGACTTTGGCCATGCTCGGCATATCGATTCCGAATTTTGTGTTAGGACCCATTCTGGTTCTCTTCTTTTCGCTGACGCTGTACTGGCTTCCACCTTCACGTTGGGATGGCTTTCCCAGCAAGAGCGTGATCCTGCCGGTGATTACACTTTCAGCTGCCTACATGGCCTATATCGCGCGCCTCACCCGAGCGGGCATGCTGGAAGTGCTCAGGTCAGACTATATCCGTACAGCCCGATCTAAAGGCCTTAGCGAGACTCAAGTGCTTGTCCGTCACGCGTTGCGCGGCGGTTTACTACCAGTCGTCTCTTACACCGGTCCTGCGTTGGCATTTCTGCTGACCGGTACTGTGGTAGTCGAAAGGCTCTTTGTCCTGCCAGGGCTGGGAAACTATTTTATACAGGCATCTCTCAATCGTGACGAGCCGTTGATTCTGGGCATCGTGGCCTTCATTTCCATGACTCTTTTGTCGATGAATTTGCTTGTGGACATCGCTTACGGATTTCTCGACCCGCGCATCCGTCATTGAGTGGGTTCGCAAATTGAGCGGACCGCAGCTTGATAGCATCAACAAGACGTGACAGGCGAAGTCTTCCTGTCCTGACAATGAACGACGAACGACCACCAACTCCGCACCAGCCAGAGAAGCCCGAGCCTGCTTTCACGCCTTCGGGGACGCCACCTGCGCCGCTCGTTCGGACGCGCGAAGGCGATATTATTCACCTTGGGCCCGAGTTAGCGGTCGGGGAAGCGGATGTTCGTGCCGAGCGAGGTGAGTTTGTAACCGGCACATCACTCTCGAAAGATGCCTGGCGCAGGTTGCTGAAGAATAGACTGGCTGTATTCGGCTTGATTATGGTTGCGACAATTACCCTGGCTTCGGTCACCGGGCCTTTTCTTATTAAGGAACTTACGGGGTTGACGCCCGACTACATTCCCACCGATATCGCCGCATTAAAATCCCTGCCGCCGTTTACCGCGCCAGATGGTTCGTTTTCGTGGCTACACCCGATGGGAACTGACAATCAGGGACGCGATCTGCTGGCTCGCGTGCTTCAGGGTGGGCAGATATCGTTGATGGTTGGCATTATCGCGACAATTATGTCGCTGATAATCGGTGTCAGCTACGGAGCGGTTGCCGGTTATCTCGGCGGGCGCCCGGATAGCGTTATGATGCGCCTGGTCGACGTGCTCTACTCGGTGCCTTACATCATCATTGTTATTGTCCTACTGTCGATGTTTCGTGGTCAGACGGCTCGCGGCCAATTGATCCTGCTGTTCGTGGCGCTGGGATCGGTGTCGTGGCTGACTATGGCGCGGATCGTTCGCGGACAAGTGCTCTCGCTGAAGAACCAGGAGTTTGTGCTGGCCGCCAGAGCTACCGGCGTTTCGACCCCTCGAATTATCTTCCGGCACCTCGTACCCAACACGATCGGGCCGGTGATTGTTTATGCCACGCTCACCATCCCGACGATTATGCTGACGGAGGCGTTTCTCTCTTTTTTGGGATTTGGAGTGCAGCCCCCGATTGCCTCGTGGGGCAGCCTGACCACAGACGGAATTCAGAACATCGCAATCTTCCCCTGGCAGCTCATTTGTCCCGGTGTAACGATGGGGCTGACGTTGTTCTCGTTGAACTTCCTTGGTGACGGATTACGCGACGCGCTTGATCCGCAGATGCGAAAGTTCTGAGATCTCAGATATCTCAGAACTAAAAATTGAAGTCTAAGAGCATGACTTCAGAACAGGACCTGAGATTTATGACCGCATGAGCACCGGCAAGGGAAATCTTCTGGAAGTCAGGGATCTGCGGACCTACTTTCACACTGAGGATGGCACGGTTAAGGCCGTGGATGGCGTCACCTTCAGTCTTCGCCGTGGCGAGACGCTGGGGATTGTGGGTGAGTCTGGTTCCGGAAAATCTGTCACTACTCTCTCAATCATCCGCCTAATCCAAAGTCCACCCGGGCAAATCGTTTCAGGCGAAGTAGTGTTCGATGGTCGAGACATTCTAAGGCTTACAGAAAAGGAAGTACGGGGGATTCGCGGCCGGCGCATCGCAATGATCTTTCAGGATCCGATGACGTCGCTCAATCCCTTCATGAAGATCTCCAGACAGCTGATGGAGATGACCCGGCTCCACCTGGGCCATTCAAAAGCCCAGGCGTACGCGCACGCAGTCAAGATGCTCGAGACCGTCGGAATTCCAGATCCGCGCAAGCGCGCGGACGACTACCCGCACGAGTTCTCAGGGGGAATGCGCCAGCGAGTAATGATAGGGATGGCGCTTTCCTGTCAACCGGAACTTCTAATCGCTGACGAACCCTCTACGGCGCTCGACGTGACGATACAGGCCCAAATCCTGGAGTTGATAAAAACACTGAAGCAAGAGACCGGTACAAGCGTGATTCTCATCACGCACGATCTCGGTGTAGTTGCGGGAATGACGGATCATCTGATCGTGATGTACGCGGGAAAAGTCTTCGAGCAGGCGCCGACAAGAGAGTTGTTCGCCGTGCCCGGCAATCCATATACGAAAGGGCTGCTGCGTTCCGTTCCTGATCCCACATCTGCGCGGGGAACACTTTACCAGATTCGGGGTTTGCCTCCGGACGTCGCACATCTACCTCCGGGGTGTCCCTTTGCTCGCCGATGCGATCGCGTGGAAGAGATCTGTCATCGGGAATTCCCCCCCTTTGTGCGATTGACTCCTGACCACTCTTCGCTCTGCCACTTCGCGGGCGAGGTTTATGAGGAATCTCGTCGGGAGCGTGAAGCTATATCGGGCCAATAGTCCGACTATGAGAAGACTGTAGTCGATAAGAAATGAGCAAGCAGGAAAAAATGCTAAGCGGGATCAAGGATGTGCCGCTTGAAAGTAACCAGGGCGACCCACTGATTGCAATCCGCGACCTGAAAGTCCATTTCAATCTCGGTGGTGGAAGGGTTGTTAAGGCTGTAGATGGTGTAACACTCAACATCTATCGTGGCGAGACTCTCGGCTTAGTCGGTGAGTCTGGTTGCGGCAAATCAACGCTGGGCCGCGCAATCCTGCGTCTAACCGAGCCGACCGCTGGCCACGTAATGTTTCGCGATCGCGACCTTGCGCAGTTATCGAGGCGCCAGATGCGTGAGCAACGCCGCCATCTTCAGATTATCTTTCAAGATCCATATGCGTCGCTTAACCCAAGGATGACGGTTGGCGAGATTGTGGGAGAGCCGCTCGACACATTTCGCCTCGCCAAGGGAAGGAAGGCACAGGAGAGGGTTCAAGAGTTAATGGAAACGGTAGGTTTGAGCAAGCGTTTCATCAAACGTTACCCCCACGAGTTCTCAGGTGGACAACGCCAGCGAATCGGAATCGCGCGCGCTCTGGCCGTCGATCCAGACTTCATCGTGGCTGATGAGCCCATCTCGGCGCTCGATGTGTCTATTCAGGCGCAAATTCTTAATCTTCTTGAGAAGCTGCAGCGAGAGAAGAACCTCACCTATTTGTTCATTTCTCACGATCTACGCGCGGTACGCCATACCGCTACTCGCGTCGCGGTGATGTATCTCGGCAAGATTGT
>JBGTLM010000027.1:0-3120 GCA_041744135.1 Pyrinomonadaceae bacterium | reverse complement strand
GTTTATAGACCACGACGACCCGGACGAACTTCCTCGCTCCGTAGGAGCGAAACATTTGGTAGCCGAAAAGCACATTTCGCTCCTCCGGAGCGAGGAAGTTCTTTTCAGCAAGGTGTCTATAAACATTTCGCCGCTCTGCGGCGAGGGCGGGATTTGTGTTTAGAACTTTAGAGTCAGGACTAGCCTCAGAGCCGCATTGTCAATATTGTCAATGAAGTCGGTACGGTAACACGATTATCGACTTCGCGTTTCACCTTCGCGGTGATCTCAGAAGAGCCTCTTCAATCGTCTGCTTCAAGCGGTCGCCGCTACGACCGGGCGCGTAACCGCTCCAGTGGTTCACGATGTGTCCGTCAGCGTCGAAGACTAACGTTTGAGGGATCGAGTTCTTGCCATTCATCAAGGTCCGCGCTGTCTCGCGGTCTGCCCAGCCCAGCCGGAAGCCGAAACTGATATCGCGCAAGAACTTGTTCACCCGATCAGACGAAGTACGCTGGTCTTCTGTTGTTAACCCGATAAACTCCACATCGCGGCCAGCGTAAGCCTTGCGCACTTTCTCATACTCCGGAACTTCTCTACGGCACGGACCGCACCAGGACGCCCAAAGGTTTATTACTATGACTTTGCCCTGGAAATCCGAGAAGCGGAAGCTGCTATTGTCGAGCGTTTTGATTTGGCGTTCGCGGAGTTTCTCCGGGAGGAAAAGCAACTCTGCTGGCGCGGCCTTGGTCGGAAGCTCCGGTTCCGGCGTGAGTGATGGTTGAATGGGCGCTGTCTGTGTTGCCCTTGGGGTGCTGATTCTTCTTCCCGACTGGGAAGCAGCGTGCACAACACAAACGCTAGCCAGGAGGAGTAGTAGGAGTGGTCTTTTCATAGTATCGAGCCGGCTGTTGATGGTTCAATTTGTAGTTCAATTACATGCTGGAGCTGATCGAAAATGGAGGACGAACCTCGCTCTTCGCCCTAGCATAACCTGTATGCAACTCCCGAAAGCAAGACTCTGGTCGACCGCTAAGACAATCATCAAGTGTCGAACCGTGAAAATAAAACACGGCGCCACACAGGAGTCACGGTAAAGACCGGCATTTGCTCGACCTCCGCGTCGTTCCCGTTTGAAAGCGCGATGGTGAGATCCGAGATCCGAACTCAGACTTAAGCTTACCATTCTTCCCTGGTAGGTTGCCCCACCCAATCAAGAAAATCCTATATCGCGCTGTTGATGAGGCAAAAACGTACGCGGGCTTTCTACTGTTTGCTAAAAGAAATGTTCTACCGAGTTTCAACGAGGACTTGTTCATGGAAAAGTCGAACTACATCCATCAGAATCCAGTGCGGTTTCGGTTCCGCTCCACTGCACGGGATGGCATTGCCTTTCTCTCAACATTGAGATATCAGTTCAGAATAGAGATTCAGATGATGATCGCGATCGTGCATCGAAGGAGAGATATGTCACATTCAATGAATGCACCGGCAGAAATCCGGGTTGAGGAGTGGCTGGTTGACACCTCTCGAGCTTCCGTCGATGCCGAAATAGACATGCTGGCCGAAGTCTTGCGCGCCGTCGTACATGCGGGCGCGGGGGTGAGCTTCTTCACGCCCTTCTCCATCGACGATGCTCGCCGGTTCTGGGTGGACAAAGTTTTGCCTCAGGTGCGCGCCGGGCAACGTCGAGTCGTGGTAGCACGCCTTGACGAGCGAAGTGAGAGCGGCGCGCGCATAGTGGGCACAGTGCAACTCGAACTGGAGATGCCACCCAATCAGCAACACCGGGCGGCAGTCGCAAAACTGTTGGTCGACCCGGCCGCCCGGCGCCGCGGAATTGGAAAAGCGCTGATGATCGCTTTGGAAGAGATTGCCCGTTCTGAGAGAAGGACGCTGCTGACACTCGACACAGTATCCGGCAGCAACGCCGAATTGCTGTACAGATCGCTTGACTTCATAGCGGCAGGCTTCATTCCACGCTATGCACGTGGTGCGCTGACACCCGAGCTCGAGAGCACGACTATCATGTACAAGGAACTCCAGCCGATGGTGCACTCGACTCTGTAGGAGGAGGATCTTGTGAGGGTCGCCGCCTATCCGGCGGCTCGACGATTGTCGGTACGTCCCCCCAGCGCCGAAAAGCTCATATTGGTCAACCTCAGACTGGGCATTGACTCGCCATGGGAATTGGGATAGAAGGGCCCCTACCAATCCACCTATCGAAAGGAAACTATCATGAGAAGGATTCTTATAATCGCCGCACTCTGCCTGTGCGTGAGCTCCGCGTCCGCGCAGGAACCGACCCCGACGCAGCCCGCTGCCCCTGACGCGAAGCAGGCCGAGCGCGACCGGAAGGAGCGAGAGAAGCAGGAAGCGAAGGCCGCTAACGACAAGGCCAAGCAGGACGCCAAGGCGGCGAAAGAGATGGAGCGCAAAGCCGAAGAGGACGCGAAGGCTGCCACGAGCCAGCCGGCAGGTGAGAAGGTGGGTCTCGGCAACGCCGAACAGGAGTTGACCGAACTCGACCGGGAATGGACGCAGGCCGGCGTCCGCGGTGACGCCACCATCCTCGAGCGCGTCCTGGCCGACGACTACAGCGCCACCAACGCCCTCGGCAAGATGGTCACCAAGGCGGAGGCCATCGCCGACTTGAAGTCCGGCACCTCTAAGCTCGACTCCAACGCCGCCGATAACTACAGCGTACGGGTGTTCAAGGACACGGCCGTGATGACGCACGACGGCGCGAGGACGGGCCAGCGGGAGGGCAAAGCCTTCTCCGAGCGTTACCGCAGCCTGCACGTCTTCGTGAAGCGGGGCGGGAAGTGGCAGGTGGTCGCCTCGCAGAATATGACACTGCCTCAGCAGTGAGCACGATCCACTAGTGTCCTGACTCTAAAGTTCGCGTAACAAACCCGTCGGTATATTTGGGGCGTGTTAGTCTTCGGTCCCAGCGGGACCAAATGTTTATAGATCAACGACCCAGACGAACTTCCTCGCTCCGGAGGAGCGAAACATTTGGTAGCCGAAAAGCACATTTCGCTCCTCCGGAGCGAGGAAGTTCTTTTCAGCAACGTGTCTATAAACATTTCGCCGCTCTGCGGCGAGGGCAGGATTTGTGTTTAGAGCTTTAGAGTCAGG
>JBGTLM010000026.1:0-4788 GCA_041744135.1 Pyrinomonadaceae bacterium | reverse complement strand
TCGTTAGAAAACCCGGTCACCTCAACGTATCTATAAAGAAATCTTTAGGTTCTCTTCTAGTCGTTAGACTATTCACCCAAGAGGGAATGATACAATCAGCGCCGAAGCAACGAAATACTGAAAGGCCTGAAGTCAATGGGCGGTGAAAATGGCCTCGGCAGGTAAAGGTTTCAGCTCCGACCCCAGACCTTGAAATGATCACATTCTTGGATCTGGTTGACCCTTTCCGGGTCAGGAACTAATTCTCATCTCGTCCGTGGGCGTCGCAAAGCACGCCCACGGCTATTGACTTAAATCCTTTCAGGATTTCAAAACGATATTAAATTGATCTCGAGTTCAAACTTCGTCGTCTATGAACGAGAAACAAGACTTGCTGCGACACTTTTTAGCCGCGCTTGCTTATCGCACACAGAAAGCTTTGCGGGGTGCCCCGAGCGACTTCGGTTCCTTTAAAACCGCCGAGGGAGTACGCACTCCCGCGGAACTCGTGGGTCATATGACGAGCGTGCTTGGTTATGCCCGCACTTTTTTCGTTGGAGGTCGATACCGGCCGGAACCTCTGCCGACGTTACAGGATGAGATCTTACGTTTCCACGACATGCTTCAGGATCTCGCCAGACATCTCGAGGTTGGCACTCCTTTGCTGCAAGACATGACGCCGGAACAGTTAATACAGGGGCCATTCGCGGATGCCATGACACATACGGGCCAGTTGGCAATGCTGAGGCGTCTCGCAGGAACTCCGGTGGCCCCGGAGAATTTCGTTTTTGCGGAGATTGACCCGGAGCGACTGGGGCCCGATCAGGCTGACCCAGTTAGTCCGGACGCAATTTGGCCCGAAGCACCGAGGGGCTGATTCCGCCAACACAAAATGAAATCTCCTTGGGTCGAGCCATCATTCAGATCCTGCTATCGGAGGTTAACTATCAGAACCATAATCCTAGTCTCAATAGCACTCATGTTATCGAGTGCAGGCGTTTCAATTGCACAGGTGGATGACGCCGAGCGCCGAGCCTGGAATCGTCCTGTTAAACCCTTCCGGGTGGTGGAAAATATCTACTATGTGGGAGCTGAAAACGTGGCCTCGTACCTCATTACCACACCCCAGGGCCACATCCTTATGGACAGCGGCTTTGCCGAGACAGTGCCACGCATTCAAGACAGCCTGAATCAACTCGGCTTTAAGCTGAAGGACGTGAAAGTATTAATCAATAGTCACGCTCACTTCGATCATGCGGGCGGTCTGGCGCAGTTGAAGAAGCTAACGGGCGCCCGGCTGATGATCAGCGAAGCAGACGCTGAACTCATCGCGGATGGTGGACGCAGTGACTTTCAATGGCGCGACAATGCCTCTTTCCATTTCGAGCCGGCTGTGATTGACCGTCTCTTGCGCGATCATGACAAGGTCGAACTCGGTGGCGTGACGATGATAGCTCGCATCACTCCAGGTCATACCAAAGGATGCACTACTTGGATCATGAAAGTTCGCGAAGCGGGCCGAGACTTGGACGTCGTATTTGTCGGCAGCACTACGATTCCGGGGTACCAGCTGCTCAACAATTCTGCTTATCCAAAAATCGTTGAGGACTATGCTTATACTTTTGCCCTGTTGAAGACGCTGCGATGCGATGTCTTCCTCGCACCGCACGGCTCCTTTTTCGCTCTGGACGAGAAAAGGCAGCTGTTGGAGAAAGGCGCAAAGCAGAACCCGTTTATCGATCCACAGAGCTACCGAAGCTTCATCAGAGATACGGAGCGGGCTTATAAGAAGCAGCTAGAGGAAGAGCGCCAGAAAACTAAGTGAGGGCAGGCTGACTACGGAACCGAGGAGCGGTACAGGTGTGAAAACTCGGAAGGGCCTCCGCACTTTACCCAGGCGTCAGCCGTGCTGGGGGATCAAACTTCTCCAGGACACACGTCATGGTCCTGATTCGACGAACGCCGATTAAGTGTGCGTTCCTGATTGCAGTTTGTGAGTTGTTACTAATTTCAATTCGATGGAGGCATTAATGAAAGTACTCTCTGTTCTATTTATCCTATTCATGATGGCGGTGCCAGGTGTCGTTCGAGCCCAGTCAACCGGGGAGCAAGAGGCTGTCAGGCAAGCAGTCATGGATTACGTTGAAGGCGTTTATGAAGTGAGCCCTACAAGGATTGAGAGAAGCATCCATCCTGATATGGCCAAGCGTGGGTTTTTCATCAAGAAGGGTGAGACAGTCTATAGCCCACACACAATGACCTTTGCACAGTTGGTGGAACTGTCAAAGAACTACAACAAGGACGGGCACGTTTCCAAGGACGCACCCAAAGATGTGGTTGTGTATGAAATCTCTGACCAAACCGCAAGCGCGAAACTGACGGCGGTGTGGGGCATCGACTACATACATCTGGCAAAGTATGAGGGGAAGTGGAAAATCATCAACGTGCTTTGGCAGACCCCGCCAAAGCCGGCAAAGTAGGTGATGGCTCGGTTCAACCAGTTGTCGCTACGTGATCACATCTTGCTAGACCTACTTATATTTTCGAAGTATCCCGCGGAGAAAGAGCCGGCGTGCTTAAAGCACGCCGGCTCCCTCTAAAACGTTAACTCGGAACGAACGTTAATTACGGTTGCGACGCCCGAAGACCGGGTGACTGCGAGAGCCAGCCCCACGTCGATAATACCCGTTGCCGCGTCTGCGGTCCCGCCGGTCGTCGTCGCGTATCTCACGGCGAATATGCCTGTCGCTCTGACGCTCGTCGCTGCGGATCTCGCGGCGTTCTTCGCGCGTCAGCGTGCCGTCCGAGCGATACCCGCGCCGCTCTGTCCTGTTCGCGAGCTCCCGCTCGCGCAGCCGGCGCGCTTCTTCCCGAGTGAGTTGGCCCGAGCGTACGCCGCGCCGGATGCGCGCGCGGTCGTTGTAGCGCCGGTTGCTGTAGAACCTGTCATCGCCGTTTCGCCTTTGCGCCAAGGCATTGGCGGGCAGCCCGACGAGCAAGACAGCCGCGCACAAGAGTAAAAGCTTCTTCATCATAAAAACCTCTTTCCTTATTCGGTGTAATGTTTGAAACGACACAGGTGGTTCTCGGGCTATTCCCGCGCACCGGAGAGAAGTCGTGTCGTAACTTTCTCCTGTTGCTTGTGCTGCACGCGCCGTGCCGCCCATAAGAAACTATTGATCTCGCAGGGATTCGCTAGTGAACGACTTGGTCGCGGGGTCGGATCGTACGATTTGCGGGTTTGCCGCCCCAAATGCGACCACCACCCCGAAGCTTGATGCTTATGTTTTAGCATTAGCAGGCAAGTGCTAGAGTAGGAGCAATATGAAACGTGTCGGTGCCGGGTTTGGGGTACGATATCGAATGCGGTTCAAGGGGAGGATTGCGATCGACTCCCGTGTCATTCTGACCAGCTGGTTTCGTGGAAACAAATGACTAACACTCCGCGTTGCTACTGAGCGCTCTAGTCGATCCTTGGGGGGAAGAACGATTCGATCTTTACGCATTCTGATGGTCCTGTTTATTTTCCTGACGGCACCACATATCGCGGCACAGGAGAAGCCGGCTATCCCAGCTGCTGACCGCACTCGATTGGCGGAGGCCTTCAGGATTGGTGAGAGATTAGGGAATCGGGTTTGGAGCCGCTGGGACAAAGCACCGTTTGCGGTTCTGCTCGTAACTCCCGAGTACGAATTTCTAATACGACATCCCCGACCTTCTGCCGACTTCACACTCCTGGAAACCGATCCCGTTTTGACGAGTAAGGTGTACTTCCGCAAGAGAACTCAGCCTGTCCATTTCCTGGCCACATTTCCAGCCGTGGGCGGAGTGTCAACCATTGTTATTGGTCAAGCTGAGAACACGGAGAAAAAAACCTCAACACCGTGGGTGGTAACGGTTCTGCACGAACACTTCCATCAACTCCAAACCTCGCAACCCTCTTACTACCCAGAAGTCGAATCACTAAACCTATCGGGCGGCGACCAGACAGGCATGTGGATGCTGAATTACGCATTTCCTTACAATAATGATCGAGTCCGAGCGCAGTTTTCCCGTTTAAGCAAACTACTTGCCGAGGCCCTCGAGGCTAAAACGAAAAGGGCGTTTTCCGCTAAGCTGGCGATTTATCTTGAGGCTCGCAAAACGTTCCAGAGTCTGCTTAGCCCAGACGAGTACAAGTATTTCTCGTTTCAATTGTGGCAGGAAGGTATCGCCCGGTACACCGAATTTCGCATCGCCGATCTAGCAGCTAAAGAGTACAAGCCGACGAGAGAGTTTCGCTTGCTGAAGGACTACGTGCCTTTCAAACAAGTAGCTTCGTCAATCCTTAACCAGCAGATTCTGGGGAAGCTGCCAACCCTTCAACTCGAAAAATCTGAGAGGCTTGTGTTTTATCCCCTGGAAGCGGCGGAAGGATTATTACTATCGAGGAAATCCCAATTGGCAGAGTCGGTACTTTACCGAGAAGTTTTACGTTGATAAGTATTTCATCCTGCGGTAATTTGCAGGTCAGCTGCGCAGCCCGCCGAAACGGGGAGCAAATATCGACTTAGAAAGTTTTTAGCCTGTAATAAATCAAAACTTACAGGCGAGTTTCTAGCGAGGAACTGTGGCTTGAGAGTCTGCCGGTTTTCTCGGGGGCTACTGCTAATCTCTTTTCAGGAATCTGTTCAACATCGAAGGGCATCAACAATGCAGGATTTTGAGAAACTTGGTGTGTTCTATCTCGGCCGCCCTTACGACTTGAAGAACAAGAAGCCGAAAGAAGGCTTGCTGCTCTACGATTCAAAGGACCTCGTCACGCACGCC
>JBGTLM010000025.1:0-28709 GCA_041744135.1 Pyrinomonadaceae bacterium | reverse complement strand
TGCAAGAGATACTGGCCGCGCAGTTCGGCCGCGACCTCACTGAAAACTCGCTCAAGATCCATCTCAGAGTCCGGTATAAAGGCAGTACCGCCAGTCGACTCGGCAATCGAGCGCATCGCGTTTTGGGCCCGCGTGCTGATTAGATTGAGGTAGACCGACTTGCCTCCGGGATTAACGGAGTAGAACGCCGCGTCGGCCTGCTGCACGGCCTTCTGCACGTCGAGCACGGCGCGTTCGCGCCGCGCATCAAGACTTCTTTTCGCCGTCGCTCTTTCCGCCGCTGGAGTGACCTCCATACGTTGGCCGGCGCGCACTTCAGCGATGGACTCCTCTCTAACCAGATTGCTGAAGTTGTCGTCACCATCCGAGATGACCACAATCACGCGGCGATGCTGCTCGCCTGACTGTTCGACCAGGTATTTTGCTGCGGCCACGACAGTGTCATAAAAAGCAGTAGGTACTGGAGACGTCGCCGCCGGAATTGTCTGCAACTTCGCCGCGGCAACTTCCGCGGTCGCGATAGGCGAGACCAGGAGCGGTTCCCCACCAATCGTAAAAACTGCGGCCCTGTCCGAAGGCTTCATTATTTGTCTCAAGAAACTCGCGGCTGCTTTCTGTTGAAATGCGAAGAAGCCCTTCTGGCTCACACTGCTGGAAATATCAAACAAGAGAACGATGTCCAAAGGTACTTGATCGGGATTGCCGAGCTCGGTAATCTGCTGCTCCCGCCCTTGTTCTTCAAGACGGAAATTGGAAACCGGTAATCCGAGGACTGCCTCCCCTTTCGCATCCACAACAGAAACCGGAACCATTATCAGGTTTGAACTCGTGCGGATGACCTCAAAGTCTTCATCCTTTGGAGCCGGCGGAGGTTTAGGCGTGGGGGTCGGCTTGGGCTTCGGCGGTGGTGGCGGTGGGGGTAGATCCCGTAACGTTTGACCGGAGGCTAAACTGGCACAGAAAAAGAGAGCCAGCACTGCCACAAGCAGTACTGGCCCCAAATGTTTTCCGCAACTTCCGTGAATCTTCATCGAGCCATTGTCTCATGCCGCCGTTGCTGGGCAAACACGTTCCTCAATTTACTCTGGCGGCATGAGCCATGGCACTAAACCCGGACCGGGAGATGAAGGTTGCATCTCATGTCCACTCTATCAATTGCCCGAACTGCGGGTCATTGCAGGCGCTGCCTGAAGCAGGCCCTTGTTCACCAGCAGCTTCACTTCCACACGTCGATTCTGCGCGCGTCCATCGCGAGAATTATTTTCAGCTACCGGATTCGATTCTCCGTAACCATAGGGAGTTACGATCCGTCGCAGCGGAATGCTGTGATTCTCGACTAGGTAGCGAATCACTGTATCAGCGCGGCGTTGGCTCAAGATGCGATTGCGGGCAACGCTGCCGGTTGTATCCGCAAACCCTGAGACCTCAATTACGTAGCCTTTAGAGTTCAAGGCTTTGGTGGCCATCTCATCAAGCTGTGTCTTCGAATCCTTCGAAAGAAGGCTACTGCCGGACTTGAAATTGACTGCCATCGCGGTCTGCGGCTCGTAGTCATCAAGCGCCGAGATGCGTTCGTTGGTGGCGTTTACGCCGGCCACAGCTGAATCAGCCGTTTCCTGTGCGGCCCGGGCGCCACCCTTGGCTGTATTGGCAACAGCCGCGAGTTCGTCGAGCTGGCCGGAAAGACGCTGGGCATTCTGCTCAACTTGGCTGAGCTTCGATTCGGTGGTGCTGGCACGATCCTCGAGCGGAGCCGCGCGAGATTCAACCGCGCGTGCGACTCTCAAATCTGATTCATTGAATCTGACTTTATCGGCCACTAACTCGCCGGACGCATTGCCGCGTCCCTCAATTTCCAGGTTCAAACCGCGAAGGATCTGCGTTTGGGCATAATTCGCGCCGCTCCGTAAAAATCCACCTTTCGCTTTGACACTGGTTCTGTCCTCCAGCCGCACGACGGTGTCAACGCCATTGTTGTCGCGAACTGTAAATGTGTCCGAGTCGCGTCTCGTGACCACGCCTTTGACCTTCATTTTCTCGCCACTGACTACCGTACGGGAACCGACCGTGGCGGTCTTTTCTTGCGATAGCGCGACAGGGGCCGAGTCTTGCGATAGCGCGACAGGGGCCGAGAAAACCAAGAGGCCCAGCACCAACGCAAGCGAGGAAAACATTCTTAACTTCGGGATTGTCATAAAACAAGTCTCCTTTATTTCCAAAGTGGGTGAGCCCACAACTATTTACAAGGGGCTAGTCGCCAAACTTCGACGACGAAACTTTGCAGTCCATTGTCTGTTCAAGCTTGAACCCATTTCTAATCTTAAGGTGTGGTTAAGTCAAGACGTTAGGCGAGACTCCTATGATTCTTCATCTAATTACCACCTGATCGCAATAACCGCCGCCTTTTACGCAGAAACCCATGGCCAGCCAACACTGTTGGCTGCGATGAGGGTTTATCACCGCACATCCGGATCGTTTCGAGCTCTCAGGGCCTACACGGCGAACTCAGCAGATTCCAGCACTTCTTTTACGTACGCAAGAAAACGCTCCGCGTCCGCCCCATCTATCACGCGGTGATCAAAGCTGAGCGCGAAATAGGCCATCCACCGAATGGCAATATGATCGTCTCCGTCGGGAGAAGTTATTATCTTGGCCCGCTTTTCGATCTTTCCCACCCCCAGGATTGCCAATTGGGGCTGATTGATGATTGGAGTGCCAAACAGTCCACCAAAAACCCCTGGATTGGTGATCGTAAAAGTGCCGCCAGCCACTTCATCCGGTTTTAGTTGTTTCGTACGAGCGCGCTCGGCCAGATCGTTGGCTGCCCGAGCCAGGCCAGAGATCGAGAGATCGTCAGCGCGCTTAATCACGGGTACGATCAACCCCCAATCAAGGGCGACTGCCATCCCCAAATTGATATCGCGCTTGTAGATGATTTGATCGGCGCTAACTTGGGCGTTGAAAACGGGAAATTTGCGCAGTGCTTTGTTCACTGCCTGGAAGATGAACGGCATGAAGGTGAGCTTGGTACCCGTACTGTCCAAAAACGAGTTCTTGTGCTGATCGCGCAGCCTGGCGACAGCTGTCATGTCGATTTCGTACACAGTCGTGACATGAGCGGATGTGTGCCGGGATTGCACCATATGCTCGGCAATCTTTTTGCGCATCAGAGTCATTGGCTCGACGCGGTCTCCTTCGGCCGGTTTGGTGGCCGGGGAAGGCGCAAGCTCGGGCGTAGGTGCGGTGGGAGCTGGAGCAGCAGCCTTTGTCTGCGCAGCACCGGCAGGCGCTCCAGACTCAATGAAGCTCAGGATGTCGTTTTTGGTGACCCGACCACTTAACCCGGTGCCATCGAGATTTGCGATATCAACACCGTGTTCCTGAGCAATCTTTCGGACCAGCGGACTCGATTTGGTCTTGCGTAGCTCTTCCGCGGTTGCCGTGCTGCTGCCATTTCCTGCGGGCGGTGCAGGGGTCGGTCTGGCTTTGACGGCGGAGGTATCTGTTGCAGTTTGAGCAGGAGACTGTTGTGCTTCCGATGTTACCGCCTCAGCCTTGACTGGGTCCGCGGCTGTCATCTGAGTTGGCGGAGGAGGCGCCGGCGCTGCTGGCATCACAGGTGCGGGAGTCGCTTCACTCTTCGGAGGTTCCGTGACTGAGGCAGGCGAGGGTGCTTCCGTCGCTCCTGTCCCACTACCATCAAGCAGAGCGACCACGGTATTCACCTCGACCGTATCGCCTTCTTTGTATCTAACTTCGGTTAACGTCCCCGCCGCGGGCGAGGGAATTTCCGCGTCGACCTTGTCGGTCGAGATCTCAAACAGCGGCTCATCGCGCTCAACCCGCTCCCCAACCTTCTTCAACCATTTTGTGATCGTTCCTTCCGCGATGGACTCTCCCATCTGCGGCATTACTACTTCTGTACTCATAATGGCACCCCAAAATCGTGAATCGGAATCGTAAGTCGTGAATCGCGAATCGTGGTCCGGAGGATCGACGCGGTCATCCGACTACCATTCACGAATTACGCACTCTTTCCTTCCGCCGCCCCTTCCGCTGTTGTGGGATCGATAACTGACTTGATCTCAGAAACTCGATTAGCCGGAAACCCACCCTGCGTCGCATGTTCTTTGATCATGTCTTCGTTCGGCGCAATGTAGACGCAATAAATTTTGTCACTGGTCACGTAGCTTTGCAGCCATTGAATCTGTGGGCCCATCTTCTGCAGAACTCCGCAAGATGTCTGGGAGATAGCTTGCAATTCTGATCCTGACAAATTGCCGGCCCCCGGAATTTCTCGTTCAATCAAAAACTTTGGCATCGTCAATCTCCTTCGCAAAAGTTGTCCTTAAAAAGCTGCCAGTTTTCGGGCTGCGTCCACCACGTCTTTCGTCTGCGGCAGGTAGTAGTCCTCGAGCGGTGGGGAGTAAGGCACCGGAGTATCGATCGAAGCGAGCCGCAACACCGGCGCATCCAGCCATTCGAAAGCCTCTTCGCCAATCATAGCCGCTATCTCGCCACCAATCCCGCCTGTGCGCGAAGCTTCGTGTAGCACCAGCGCCCGGCTGGTTTTCTTAACACTCGTCACGATTGCCGTGTTGTCGAGGGGCGCGAGGCTGCGCAAATCGATGATCTCAACGTCGAGACCTTCCTTCTCCAATTCTTCGGCAGCATCGAGCGCCGTCAGCACCATGGCCCCAAACGTTATGAGCGTAAGATCCCGGCCGTCACGTACCGTGCGGGCTTTGCCAATCTCAACGATGTAGTCGTCCGCAGGAATCTCTTCACGCAAACGTGGCAGCCGGTAGAGTTTCTTATGTTCGAAAAAGAGCACTGGATCAGGATCCCGGATAGCGGCTTTGATCAGGCCCTTCGCGTCGTAGGCAGTGGAGGGTTCAACCATCTTAAGACCGGCGGTGTTGAGAAAAAACGATTCCGGATTGAGAGAGTGGAACGGGCCGGTGCGCAAGCCCGAGCCGCAGGGACCACGAAAGACAGCCGGTATGCCAGCGCCCCAACGATAGCGGCACTTGGCGGCGTAGTTGGTCAGCAAATCAAACCCGGCTGAGATGAAATCGATAAACTGGAATTCGGCAACCGGTCGCATGCCCATGAGCGCCGCGCCACAGGCAGCCCCAACAATTGCGCCTTCCGAAATGGGTGTATCAATGACCCGCCCGTTACCAAACTCATCAATCAGCCCATCGGTGACTTTGAAAGCTCCACCATAGGCGCCCACATCCTCCCCGATAACGAAGACAGTCGGGTCGCGTTCCATTTCTTCCCAGATGCCCTGACGGATGGCCTCCACCAGAGTGACCACACCACCACGCTCCGGGCGCGCTGACTTATGCTCTTTTTTGATTGCGGTGGACATCTTTTTACTTCGCGTACTTCATAGCAATGTCTGGGCTCTTAGGATTAACGATCAGCCGCTGCTGTTTCGGATCGATTATCACATCCAGATCCTCCAACGGAATTGAGCCCAGCAACGGCTCTTCCGCACCAGGCAGCACTACTGCTCTCGCGGTTGTTGAGCGGTTTTCGAAGTGTATTTCAACCGGCCCTACCACCTCACCCATGATCTCGCTGTCGTCCGCCAAACGAAAGACTTGCTCCTGTATCAAAGGCAAGTCTAGTTGTTGCCTGATGTGGTCCGTGATGACCATCATGTAAGAGCCACTGTCGACCATTGCCCTAATCCGCATGCGGTTGATTTTGTCCTCGGCCAGGAATCCCCGACGATGCAGTACAAGATCCTCTGTACTTGTTAGTTCGATTTCCGCATAAACAAAACCCATTTTCGATCCTCCGGTGGGTGAGACAACCTTAGGAATTTCTTCAGAACTTCTTTTGTCGGTGGGTAAAAGCATAGTTAGCTCTTCAGAACCTGCGGCCGAAATGCCGGCTTCACAATGCTGTTGTCGAAAACTCTATACGCGGCATGCTCCGGATCGGGCATAGGTGAGGATTCAGCCCAGGCGCAGTCTTCTTCAATCTCGCGCTCGACATCCGTGGTGATTTCTTCCAGCTTTGATTTGTCTGCGACACCTGTTTCCGTCAAAAACCGTTCGTAGCGATCAAGGGGATCGTTGTGCTTCTCCCACCACTCAATCTCACCCGACGGCACGTAGCGCTGATCATCGTGCTCGGCGTGACCCTTGCGGCGATATGTTTTAGCTTCAATCAAAACGGCGCCACCGCCCCGGCGCGCGAATTCCGCCGCGCGCTTGGTCACTTCGTAGCAGGCAATAACATCGTTGCCGTCCACGATGTGTGCGGGAATGCCATAACCCGCGGCCTTCTCCGCCAGATCTTTGACGGCGGTTTGCAGGCTGGTAGGTGTGGAGTACGCGTAGTGATTGTACTCGGCGACTACAATCAGCGGCAGGCGTTGAACGGCGGCAAAGTTTAATCCTTCATGAAACGCGCCCGTGCTCATGCCGCCGTCACCGATGTAGGCGAGGGCCACGGTTGGTTTCTTTTGCATGCGCGCGGCCAGCAGCACCCCAGTCATTACCGGGATCATGTCGCCTAAGTGCGAGATAGGTCCGATAAACCCTTTCTCCATGTCTCCGAAATGGATATTGAGATCGTGGCCCTCCGACGGTCCCCAGGCCTTCGCCATGTACTGAGCGAATATCTCGCGAGGCCGAATGCCTTTTACCAGGACGGCGCCGAGATCCCGGATCAAAGGTGTAATGAAATCCCGCGGCTGTATTGCATAGGCGCTGCCCACGGCAGTCGCCTCCTGGCCCAGAGACCGAAAGACCCCGCCCACAACTTTGGTCTGGCGATAAAGATTGACGAGCCGCTCCTCAACCAAACGCGTGAGTTTCAAATAACGATACAGCTCAAGCATCTGCTTTGGTTTGAGCGTGGTGTCTCCGGTGCAGCTCAATGGTTTGCCGTCCGGCGGTTTGCGTGGCGCGTATTTGGTAAAAATGCGGGGCTCACTGCGCGGCGGGCGAGGCCGACGGCGCCTCCGATCCCGAGTACCTGGCCTGCGCTCGCTAGTTTGTGGTTGCTCCTGGTCCATCAATAATCGCTACACCTGTTTACTGGTTTCGAACCACGTTAGACACGATCCACAAAATTACCCGAAGTGACACTAACAAGACCTCGTGCTAGTTCGTGCAATTTAGTGAACGTTCGCCAAAGCCTGCAAAAACTAGAATACTTCAAGCTAACAACAATTCATTTATTAGATATGCACCGTTAGCCCGTGCACACCTTCAGCCGCTTCCATCACCGCCTCCGAGACTGTGGGATGCGCGTGCATTGTGCGACCGAGTTCTTCGGCGGTAGATTCAAGCTGCATCGCTACGCAGGCTTCGGCAATCAACTCGGTAGCATGTGGGCCAATAATGTGGATACCTAAAATTTCGTCATACTTTGCTTCGCTAACGATTTTAACGAATCCTTCTTCCTCGCCGAGGATGCGCGCCTTTCCGGAAGCGGAGAAGGGAAACTTGCCCAGCTTAACTTCATAACCCATCTCACGCGCTTTCGCCTCAGTGAGACCAACAGAAGCAACTTCGGGATCGCAGTACGTGCAGTTGGGCACAAGTCTCAGATTAATCGGCCTTACATCCTTATGGCCGGCGATGTGTTCGGCGGCAACGATGCCTTCTTTTGACGCAAGATGCGCCAGCAACGGTGTAGGCACCACGTCGCCAATCGCATAAACACCCTTCTCTCCGGTCTGTTGAAACTGGTCGACCTGGATGAAGCCTTTCTCCACCTTGATCTTAGTTCCTTCGAGCCCCAGACCCTCTGTGTAGGGCATTCGACCCACAGCGACGAGCAGCATTTCCGCTTCCAGCTTGACCGCTTCACCCTTCGAGGTTTTTCCAGTTACTACTACACCCTTGTCGCTCCGCTCGAGTTTCTCCAGCTTCGTATCGACTTGAGACTTGAGGCCGCGTTTGCGGAATGATTTCTCAAGCTCCTTAGAGACTTCTTCATCTTCGAGGGGGACTAGCCGAGGCAGCAACTCAACGATCGTTGTCTCGGCGCCGAAACGCGAGTAGACCGAAGCGAACTCTACACCCACGGCGCCCGCCCCCATCACAATCAGCGACTTCGGGACTTCTTTGAGTTCCAGGATGTGATCGCTGTTAACCACGCGCTGTCCGTCGGTGTCGAATCCGGGAATCGGACGCACCACAGAACCGGTGGCGATGATGATGTTTTTTGTGTTGACGGTATTATTCTTGCCTTCGCCCTGGGTAACTTCGATCTTGCCGGGCAGCGAGAGCTTACCTGTGCCAATGAAAGCCGTGATCTTATTTTTCTTCATCAGGTATTCGATACCCTTTGAATTCTTCATCACGACTTTGTCTTTACGCTTTTGTACGTTTGCGAAGGCGAGCTGAATCCCGGTCGCCTCAACCCCAAAGTCAGCCGCGTGTTGCATCTGTTCGTAAACGTGGGCTGACATCAAGAGTTGCTTGGTGGGAATGCATCCGCGCAGCGTGCAGGTGCCTCCTAGGCGTTTGTCCTTTTCGACGAGGGCCACCTTCAGCCCTAACTGAGCAGCGCGAATTGCCGCCACGTAGCCACCCGGGCCGCTGCCAATTATCGTTACGTCAAACTGTTCGTTATCCAATTGTGGAGTCCTCTCAAGACAGTTAATTATAGTGACTGATTAAGAACCAGACCGGTTTCACTCATCTCTTAACCCGTGATCACGGCATTCTTTAGTGCTGTAATGAAAGACGGCCATTATAATCATTTGCCGGTCCTACGGCCAATTGCGGCGTCTGGGCCGGTAACGGTTCGATGGAGGCCTCCCAGCCTAAAAAAAAGTTGCACGGGGTCCAGGGCTACTGCCCCGGTAGTGCCACTTTGAGGACTACCTCATGAAGCATTCGGAAGGATTCTAAGACTAGTCTCCCGCCAAGAGCCGCATCCGCGAAGGGACGGACACAAACGAGAGAACGGATTGAGACAGCGAACTTGGGATCGCGTGGGGGAGTAGATTTCCTGAAAGTAGATTTTTGGGGAACCGCTTTCGCCCGCGCTTCTTTAATGGGCAAATCCTTCTCTGCTTGCCGGGGTGTTTGATCCATGCCGCGGGAGATTTGGGAGTCGCGGATTTCTTTCGAGCCATGTATTGCCCTCCCGCTGTTTAACCTGCCCCTCTATTTGCATCGGTTTTGGTTTGTCAAGTTCTATATCACAGATGGTTGGATCCAACCATGACAAGAGCGTTGAATTGACTTGTTTCAGGTTCTGGGCCAGGTGACTATCGACTCCTCTGTCCACTATACGAACCCCGTGAGCAGTCGCCTTTCAGCTGGACGAATCTGGCGCTTTCAACTCATTCCCAACGAAGAGGCCTATTCAGTCTTTCTCGAGTAAGACTCCTCCCTTTGAAGCGTCTTTTAGAGCAATCAAAAAAAGGTTATAGTTACGGAGAATCGTACAATCATGCTACGACTTACGCGCCTTTCGTCAGCCGAGAGCAGTAAGAGCAATAGCAGTCTTGCTCTCGCGGAACACTTGTTATGGAACCCGACTCTCACTCCCCGGTCCTTGTCGTAAGTCACTCAGCCGAACAAATCGAATTAATCTCTACTTTGCTCAGCTCAGCGGGATATCGTGTGGTTAATGCTCCGCAAGGACGCCCGGGACTTGAGGCAGCGCGCCGTGAGCGTCCCCTTTTGATCATCATCGCGATGCTAATGCCCGGTGACGGTAGCACTGAGTTGTGCGGCTTACTTCGCGTGGACTCCGAATTAAGCCTAACGCCGATCCTGCTGGTAAGTGGGATACACAAAGACGCGGCGAGTATTATTAGTGGTCTGGAGGCTGGGGCGGATGATTACGTCGAAGCCCCTTACCAGCCGGCCCATTTCTTAGCGAAGGTGAAGCGACTGATTGATCGGACGAAGTTGGAAAAGGCGCTCCGTCGTGCCGAGGAAAAGTATCGCGGCATCTTTGAAAACTCCATTGAAGGCATCTTTCAATCAACGACCGGGGGGCGTTTCATCACCGTGAATCCAGCGCTGGCGCGCATGCTGGGCTACGACTCTCCCGCGGAAGTGTTAGCGAGCGGAATCGACTTGGAACGGCATTATTACGTTGATCCTGAAGGCCGCAAGAAGTTCAAGCTGTTACTTAATGACTCCGACGTCGTTCGCTCATACGAGGGTGAAATCCGCCGCAAGGACGGGAGCAGGATTTGGACGCGGGAGAACGTGCGCTGTGTTCGCGAGGAAAGTAGCGAAATCATCTACTACGAAGGCACCATCGAGGACATCACCGACCGCAAACAGGCTGAAGCCGCCTTGGGCGAAAGCGAGGAACGAACTCGGCTGATTATCGATAGTGCCCTCGATGCGGTCATTACGATGAACGCTGAGGGCCGGATCACCGGGTGGAATCTGCAGGCTGAAACAAGTTTTGGGTGGTCCCGCGAAGAAGCTGTTGGCAGATTACTGTCAACCACAATCATCCCCTCGCAATATCGCGAGTCTCACGAACGTGGCTTGAAGCACTTCCTCTCTACGGGTGAAGGGCCGGTGCTGAATAATCGGATCGAAATCACGGCATTGCGCCGGGATGGAAAGGAATTTCCTGTCGAACTGACCGTTTCCGCAACGCGTTTGGCAAATGAGGTAGTCTTCGGTGCTTTTGTCCGTGACATTAGCGAGCGTAAGCGAGCGGAAGAGGAGATGTTGGACCTCCTCGAACGCGACCGACAAAGCGAACAACGGTATCGCGAGCTGGTGGAGAATGCCAAAGACATTATCTACACTCACGACATGAAGGGACGATATCTCTCAGTAAACAGGGCGGCCGCAGAGACCACGGGTTATACGAGAGACGAGTCCCTCAAGATGAATGTCGCCGACGTCGTAGCACCGGAGTATCTGGAGAAAGCTCGCGAAATGACAGCCGCAAAGGCGGCTGGGGAACCTCTCAGCGTCTATGACCTGGAGATCATAGCCAAGGACGGTCGTCGCGTAGCGCTGGAAGTTAATTCCTGGCTAATATACCGGGACAACGCGCCGGTAGGAGTGCAAGGGATTGCCCGCGACGTCACCGAGCGCAAGCAACTTGCACAGCAACTCCGGCAGTCGCAAAAACTGGAGGCAGTGGGTCAGTTGGCGGGAGGTGTGGCCCATGACTTCAACAACCTGCTAACGGTCATTTCAGGCTACAGCGAAATTGTGTTAATGCGTTTTAAGGATGACGAGTTTCTTACTCCCAAGGTCACAGAAATCAAGAAAGCTGCCGATCGAGCTGCCTCGCTAACCCGGCAGCTGCTCGCCTTTAGCCGCAAACAAGTGCTCGAGCCGAAAGTGTTGGATCTCAATGATGTCGTTGCCGAGATTGACAAGTTACTTCGGCGTCTGATTGGCGAAGACATCGACCTGATAACAATTCGCAAGCCGGGTTTGGGGAGCATAAAGGCGGATCCCGGCCAGCTCTCGCAGGTCATAGTTAACTTGGCGGTCAACTCTCGCGACGCCATGCCCAATGGAGGCAAGCTAACCATTGAGACCGACAACGTCTATCTCGATGAAGCTTACGCCCGCAATCACATACCCGTCAGCCCAGGACAGTATGTGATGATGGCGCTCTCTGACACAGGCGAGGGCATGGATGCGGAGACACAGAAGCAGATCTTCGAACCTTTCTTCACCACTAAGGAGGTCGGCAAGGGAACAGGTCTGGGTTTATCGATGGCCTACGGAGTGGTCAAGCAGAGCGGCGGCTACATTTGGGTTTACAGTGAGGTTGGAAAGGGCACCACCTTCAAGATCTATCTGCCGATGGTTGAGGGCCAAGTCGAGCACAGCGCTGACATCGCTCCCGAATTGCCTAAAGGGACCCAAACAGTCCTGCTGGTTGAGGACGAGGAGGCGGTTCGGGAGCTGGTAAGAGATATTCTTGAGTTGCAAGGCTATACGGTGTTGGGCGCGCATGAAGGTGGCGAAGCGCTCCAACTCTGCGAGCAGTACGACGGACCTATCCACCTGATAATCACGGATGTTGTGATGCCCGGCATGACCGGGCGCGAATTAGTTGAGCATGTATCTTCGCTGCGTCCGGAAACCTCTGTGCTTTACATGTCAGGCTATACCGATGATGCCATAGTTCGCCACGGTGTGCTGGAACCAGGAACAAACTTTCTTCAAAAGCCCTTCACACCGGACGCCCTCGCGCGCAAGGTGCATGCAGTCTTGTCGGCTCATCCTCCTTCTTGATGAAATTCCTTGCCAACTCGACCGACAAATATTTTCCACCGCCCCGCGCGCGGGCGACAGAAGATCAAACAGCTGCTCGTTCGTTAATTTCATAAACGATCGCTCGCTTTGATGCCACGAACATCTCTTTCATTGAGATCGCTGGCGTTTGGGGCGCCGTTGAACGGCAAACGCGTGACCTGCGAGATCGCTTAACGGCCTCCAAATCCCGGGTTTCATGGGCTTAGTGTTATCATTACGTTGGTTCAGGTGCGGAGGCGGAGAGGAATGTCTCAAGAAGTAACTGAAAAAAAGGTTAACACCCGGGTAGAGAGCGATTCCATGGGCGAGATTGAAGTGGCGGCTGATAAGTATTGGGGCGCGCAGACCCAGCGTAGCTTGCTCCACTTCAATATCGGCGACGACCGCATGCCCCGTGAGATGATTCGAGCACTGGGCATCCTCAAAAAAGCTGCCGCCCTCGTAAATGAAAAACTGAGCAAGCTGGCTCCGGAGAAATCGAAGCTAATCGCTCAGGCTGCAGACGAAGTAATCGAGGGAAAGCTGGATGAGCATTTTCCCTTGCGTGTCTGGCAAACGGGCAGTGGCACACAGACAAATATGAACGCCAACGAAGTGATCTCTAATCGCGCGATTGAGTTGGCGGGCGGCGTCCTGGGCAGCAAAAAACCAATTCATCCCAACGACGACGTGAACATGTCACAGTCGTCGAATGATACCTTCCCAACGGCAATGTATATCGCGGCCGCCGAACAGCTGCATCAACTCATTCCCCAAGTACAGAGAGTTCACAATGCGATCGACGCCAAGGCAAAGGAGTTCAAAGACGTCGTAAAAATTGGCCGCACGCATCTCCAGGACGCAACCCCATTGACTGTGGGCCAGGAGATGTCTGGCTGGTCCAATCTGATCGCGCGGGATATCGAACGTTTGCGGTTCGCGCTGCCCGGCGTCCTGGATCTGGCAATTGGTGGCACGGCTGTGGGCACCGGCATCAATTCACCTCCTGAATTCGGCGAGCGGGCGGCACAAAAGATTGCCGAGTTGACCGGTCTGCCGTTTAAGTCGCACCCGAATAAATTCGCCGCGCTTTCGGCCCACGACGAAATCGTTTTCGCCAGTGGCGCTTTGAAGACACTTGCCGGTTCGCTGATGAAGATTGCCAACGACATTCGCTGGTTGGCATCTGGTCCGCGTTGCGGTCTGGGTGAACTGACGCTGCCGGAAAACGAACCGGGGTCATCAATCATGCCCGGCAAAGTTAATCCGACCCAAAGCGAGGCTATGACCATGGTCTCGGTGCAGGTCTTTGGCAACGATGCGGCAATATCCTTTGCCGGCTCGCAGGGCAATTTTGAGTTGAACGTTTTCAAGCCGGTGATGATTCACAACCTGCTGCATTCGATCCGGCTGATTCACGATGCCTGTCATGGGTTTGTTGAGTATTGCATTGCAGGGATCGAGCTAAACCGCGCGCAGATTGACGAGTACGTCACGGGTTCGCTGATGCTGGTAACGGCGTTGAATCCTCATATTGGCTATGACAAAGCCGCGAAGATCGCTAAGCACGCACAGGCGAAGGGGGCTAGCTTGCGCGACTCGGCCGTCGAGCTCGGCTTTTTGACGGCGGAAGAGTTTGATGAATACGTCAAGCCCGAGGAGATGACCCACCCCTGAAGGATTTTAGATTTTTGATTTGCGATTTTAGATTGCCGATCCGGGAATCTGCACAGCCGCGGGCCGAAGCAAGCACGAATCGCAAATCAAAACTCAAAAATCTAAAATCTACATATGCCCGATCGAAATGATAAGGTTAAAGAGAACGTCGCTGGTGCTTACTATGTCGACTCCTCCTGCATAGATTGCGATGTCTGCCGCGACACCGCACCAGACAATTTCATGCGCTCTGACCAAAACAGTTATTCCTTTGTCTACAAGCAACCGGAAAACGAGGAGGAGCAAGCAGCTTGTGACGAAGCGCTTTCGTGTTGTCCCGTGGAAGCAATCGGAACTGACGGGAATTCCTAATCCTTAATCCGCAGATTACGCCGATTAGGGCTTAGAGGACAAACGGGGATACCCCAGTACTTTGAGCCTTGCACTTTGATCTTCCGGCCTTGGGCCTTTGGTCTTGGAGTTAAACCCGAAGTGAACGATCAAGGACTTGAACCCCAAACAAAATCAAAGTATTAAGCTCAAAGGTAAAAATACTGTCTTAACGATCCGTGTAATCAGCGCAATCTGCGGATAAACAGAGCAAGAAATGGCGCCACCAAACGTTCATTGTCTGGCGCCAGTAATTTCTCTCTCCCGGCGCACAATGAACAATGATTTTGGAGGGAAACGTAATGATGAGCAAACTATTTACAATTTTTGGAGCGCTTGTGCTGGTCACCCTGTTTACGACTGGGCAGGGCTTGGCAGAAGGGGCCGCGACCCAGAACACGGTTCGCGGTCGGCTGCAAAAAACTGTCGAACCCGGTGGCTGGCTGATCGTTGTAGACGGGCAGAAATACTTGCTCTTAAACGCGCAGCGATTTCAGAAGGAGAGCTGGTTTAAAGAGGCCGCTGAGGTTGAGGCGACTGGCGACACAAAGTCGGATGTGATGACCACATACATGGAAGGAACACCGTTTGAGGTGCGGTCACTGCGCCCTTTAGCGCAAGGCCCGGCCGGCGGAAATCAAGCCGTAGGAGGCGACACAAGGCGGCTCACGCGCGTGACCGTGTCGGGCGACTCGATCGTCCAGGCGCAGCCAGATACCGCGATTGTTACGGTCTCGGTAGTGATGCAGAGCAAACGGGCTATTGATGCGCAGCAGGAAAACGCTGCTAAAAGCGAGGCAGTAGTCCGAGCGCTCAAGGCCGCGGCTGGTGCCGGCGCAGAGGTTAAAACCAGTGGCTATAGTTTGCAACCGCAAAGAGTCTACCGCGAGAACCAACCTCCCACGATCACCGGCTACGAAGCACGCAACTCCGTGACCGTGACCTTGAGTGACCTGACCAAGGTGGGCTCGGTAATTGATGCCACGGCGCAGGCGGGGGCAAACGACATCGCCGGAATTTCACTTACGCTCCGGCGAGATCGGCCCGCGCGCGACGAGGCTTTGGCGCAGGCGACTCAGGAAGCAATGGGTAAGGCGCGGGTGATCGCGCAGGCACTCGGCGGGCGCGTGGTGCGAATCGTTGAAGTGCATGAAGAGGGAACGATAAGGCCGCCCGTTCCTGTTTATGACACAATGGAAACTAGCCGCATGGCCGCGGCTCAAACGCCGATTGAAGTGGGTTCTCTGGAGATCACGTCGCGGGTGCAGTTGATCGCCGAGGTCGATGGTGGGTGATGGAGAAGGGGAGACTGGGGACAACCTTCAACATCGGCGGCTCGGCCGCCCCCTTGCGGAGAGGCTGAGCCTTTCCGAGAAGTTAAAAGGACTTTGAGGCTCTGACTCCCTTGAGGCATGCCTCGAAGAGTAATTATGGCGCGTCCGGACCATAGGCATTCCGCAAGGGAGCGGTCGAGGCGCAATCTGGCAGCGCGCAACATTCGCCGCCCAACGATCAATGATATAGAAAAATGAGGAAGGACAATCATGGAGAAAATAACCTAAGTCTCTTCTCCCGCGCCTTCAGCGCTCGTTGATTACCCCCCTTGCCCTTTTCACCTGTCCAGTTTTCACTTAAGCTGTGGCCATGCCAAACGCAAATCGCGTGTTTCATCTGACGGCCATTCGTAATCAGGTGAGGCCATCCGGACGACTTTGGAGTCCTGCAGCTGACGTTTATCACGCAGGAGACGGTTGGGTGGTTAAGGTAGATCTGGCGGGCGTCTCTATCGATGATCTGGAGATAGTCCTTTCCGACTCACATCTGATGATTCGAGGCTGCCGCCGCGATACTTTCTATCGAGAAGGTTACACTTACCAACAGATGGAGATCACTTACAGCCGCTTTGAAAAACAGATTGAATTCCCCTGTTCGATTGATGCAGCTACTCTCACGCACGACTATCGCGACGGTTTCTTACTAATTAATATGCGTTGTAAGTAAGAGGTCTAAAACCAAGGTCGATTAAGAAGATGTCCGAAAGTTCGGAAAAGCCAGATACCAATCCGCCAACTCCGCCAGCCGACGCGCAGGTTGGGCCCAAAGTACCTTTCGAGCAAGCCGCCTCTAATGGAAAGCCCGGCCAGCCATTCGAAATAGCAGTCCTGGCACTGCAGAACACGACTCTCTTTCCCGAAACGGTAGTTCCGCTCGCCGTGGGCCGACAGCGTTCGGTTGCAGCGGTCGAAGCCGCCCTCGCGACTCCGGAGAAGTTGATTGCCTGTATCACAGTTCGGCCGGAAAGCACCGCCGGAGCCGACGCGACATCCAGCGAACTCTACAGCGTGGGCACTCTGGTTATGATCAAGCGAATGGAACGTCTTGACGACACGATGCACATCATCGCCCAGGGGACTGAGCGGATCAAGGTAATAGAATGGAAACAGCAAGAGCCTTACTTGCGTGCGCTCGTTCAGATCCTGCCGGAACCGCGGATCGTCGATTCTGAAGGGGTGGAAGCTACCAAGCGCAATGTGCAGGCCATGATTCAACAGGCTCTGGCGTTGCTGCCCGGCGTCCCTCCCGAAGTAAGAGTGGCTATTCTGGGCTCGGTTGAACCCGTGCGCCTGGCTTATTTCCTGGGCTCGATTCTCAACCTCGGCGTAGAGCAAGAGCAAAAGATGCTCGAAGCTGAAACTGCCGACGATCTGCTCCACCTCGCGCACGTCTATCTTGCGCGCGAGCTGGAGATCATTCAGTTGCGTTCGAAGATCACTTCCGAAGCTCAATCGGAGATGGACAAGGCCCAGAGGGATTACATCCTGCGTCAGCAGATGAAGGCGATTCAAAAAGAGCTGGGTGAAGACGAAAGTGGCGAGCGAGCCGAAGCTGAAATGCTGCGCGAACGGCTGACGGCCGCCGAATTGCCGGAGGAAGTTAGGAAGGAATCTGAGCGCGAGTTAAAGCGCCTGGAAAGACTGCCCGCGGCGGCGCCGGACTACCATGTCATCCGCACCTACCTCGACTACATTCTGGAATTGCCCTGGCGGAAGTCGTCTGAAGACAAGCTCGATCTGAATGAAGCACGCAAGATTCTCGACGAAGACCACTATGGACTGGAAGATGTGAAGGAACGCATCCTCGAGTTTCTGGCCGTGATCAAGTTGCGACCTGACACCAAGAGTCCCATTCTCTGTTTCGTGGGACCGCCCGGAGTAGGTAAAACGTCGTTGGGACGCTCGATCGCGCGCTCTCTGGGCCGGCAATTTGAGCGACTGTCGCTAGGCGGTATGCGCGACGAGGCGGAACTACGCGGACATCGTCGCACCTACATTGGCTCGATGCCGGGACGGATAATTCAATCGATCCGGCGCGCAGGGGTGAACAATCCCGTAGTGATGCTGGACGAGATTGATAAGCTGGGCAACGACTTTCGCGGCGATCCGGCTTCGGCGTTGCTGGAGATTCTCGATCCGCAACAGAACAACACGTTCCGTGATCACTATCTCGATTTGCCATTCGATTTGTCAAAAGTCTTCTTCATCGCGACCGCTAATCAGATGGGTCCTATTCCCCCGCCGCTGAGAGATCGTATGGAAGTTATTAATCTGGCCGGCTATAGCGATCCGGAGAAGCTACAGATTGCCCGCCGGTATCTGATTCCCCGCCAGATTCGAGAGAATGGACTCAATGAGAGTCAGTTGAGGATTGAGGATGAGGCTATTGAGTTGATAGCTGCTCGCTACACGCGCGAGGCCGGCGTGCGCCAGTTGGAACGGAACATCGGCAGCATCGCGCGCAAAGTCGCCTTGAAGATTGCCCAGGGGCAGGTCGAATCAGTTACCATCACCGCCGACATCAAAGACTATCTGGGCGCGCCGAAATTCTATCCCGAGCAGGCTCGCAAAGAATTGCCCGCCGGCGTAGCGACGGGGATGGCCTGGACCGAGATGGGTGGTGAGGTGCTCTTCATCGAAGCCACGCTGCTGCCCGGAGGCAAAGGCTTAACGATTACGGGGCAGCTTGGTGAAGTGATGCAGGAGTCGGCGCGGGCAGCGCAATCGTATCTGTGGTCACATGCCGCGGAGTTTGGCATCAGTGCCGAGATGTTCAGGGACTACGGCGTTCACCTACATGTTCCCGCGGGCGCTATTCCCAAGGATGGACCGAGTGCGGGCGTGTCGATAACGGCCGCGTTGGCATCGCTGTACACGGGCCGCCGAGTGCGTCCCGACACGGCGATGACCGGTGAAATCACTTTGTCAGGTTTGGTATTTCCGGTGGGAGGGATCAAAGAGAAGGTGTTGGCCGCTCACCGTGCAGGCATTCGCCGCATCATTCTTCCTTTGCGCAACGAAGGTGCTGTCGAGGAGATACCCGAAGATGTGCGTAAGGAATTGCAGATCGCATTTATCTCACGAATCAATGAAGTAGTTGACGTGGCGCTGGAGATGCTGGTCTCTAATCCGCCGCCGCCGATCGCTATTGGACGGGACCATACTGCTGTCCAGCCTGACTCCGAAGTCGCGGCGGTGCGACAGGTTTAGGAGTCACGGCCCCATGCTTCGAATACCGCGGCAAACACTGTGGGTGTGGAAACCAGATTGCTAGCGTATAGAAGTACGATAGTTCATCCTCTATCTCCAGGGTTCCGCTTGCCCGTCAAGTCTCGCCAGGACCACCGTTCGTATTCTTCTTTCCAGACCTATTTCAGCGGCTGATCGTCGCCGCCAACAGTCCGGGAGCGTCCTGGCCCAACAACGCGGTTAGCGTGGTGGCGAAGTCACCAGTTGAGAGGCCCTTGAAATATAATCGCGGGAGTGGATTGAGTTCTTGAAAGGACGCGCTAACTTTTCCTGCTATCGTGGTGAGCTTTTCTCTCCGAGTAGCAGGCCGAGCAGCTTTCGGGAGGTTGGAGCTCCGGATGTGAGAAGCGGCAAGCTGACAGTGCTGCAAGACATCTGTCACGTTCCGCAGGACATCACTCTCTCGCCTCTGCCGCCCGCTTGGCAAGCTACGAATTTGTTTAGCGGTTAACCTGGGAGGACGCTTGCGACCCCGGGTTCTTTGCTTTCGCCCGCTTCGCGGGCTATAAAATTTCGTAATCTGCGCAGCATTGCAAAGATCATTGTGGCGCACCGTCCTGCGCATGCGGCTTGCTGCGCACAACGCGGAGATGCATGATACGAACGGAGATGTCCAAGTTCCGTAACAGCAATAGCAGAACCAGAAAACTCGCTCCGGTCGGAATAATTTTCGCGATATTGGGTCTGCTGCTCTTCGCTTACACAGTTAGAAAAGCCGGGGTGGCTCAGATCATCAGCGGAATTCAGCGGCTCGGCGCAGGTTTCCTGCTGATCCTCATGCTTTCCGCAATTCGCCACGTGGTTCGTTCGATCGCCTGGACTAAATGCTTTGAACGGCCATACGGCCTCCGCTTTCGAGACGCCTTAGAGGCGCGGCTAATGGGCGACGCCCTGGGCAATGTTATTCCACTAGCCAGCATGGCAGTAAGCGAGCCATCGAAAGCCGCATTTGTAAGACACCGTGTGCCACTGATGGCGGGCCTCTCGGCGCTAGCCATTGAAAATATCTTTTACAGTCTTTCGGTCGTAATCTTTATTTTCTCCGGTATGGCAGCTTTGCTGCTGAGTTTTCCGCTGCCAAAACCTTTGCGTTATGCGGCAATCGGCTCCCTGGTGATAATTCTAATAATCGCTCCCCTCGGGTATCTGGTTATTCTCCGGCAATGGAAGTTTCTAAGCGGCGCTTTCACGTGGTTGGGTAATCGCACCGGGGGACGCGGCTGGATCGAAGTGGCTAATGCGCGAGCTCAAACTCTGGAAGAACGCATCTACGGCTTCTACGAAAGAAATAGCGCGCGCTTTCTTCCCATACTTGGACTCGAAGTATGTTTTCACCTGGCTGGCGTGGCAGAGATCTACACGACACTCTTTTTTATCAGCGAAACCGTCGCGCCCACGCTGCTAACCGCGTTCATTCTGGAATCGGTCAATCGTGTAATCAATGTGGCGTTCAAGTTCGTACCGTTCCGCACAGGTGTGGACGAGTATGGGTCCGGAGCCCTCGCGAAGGTTTTGGGTTTCACCCGAGCGACCGGGGTAACGCTGGCGATCGTTCGCAAGGCCCGAGATATTTTCTGGACGACAATTGGCGTATTGTTAATTATTCGGCGAGGTCTATCGCTGCGCGCGGCGGCCATTCAAAGCGAAGACATTGCCGACGACATTAAACTCGAGCCGTCCAAAGCCCCTTAGCTGATTCGTAGGGGCGTCCCTCTGTGGGCGCCCCGCTTTTGTGATCACTCACGTCTTGTGCAACCACTCCTTGCCAACGCGGCGGGGCGGCCACGGAGTGACGCCCCTACAAACTAGTCGTGGGCCAGCGCGCTTACCGCATCGAGGTTCGAAGCGCGAACTGCCGGATAGAGCGCTCCCAGTCCGCCTCCCAGGATTCCAATCGCCGCTGCAGTTAAGGCCCAGGGCCAGCTAAACTCGAAGAGCAGACCATAGAACTGGTGAATGAGGTAACCGGCAACAAACGAGAACAAAAAGCCCGCGGCCAACCCGATCGCGCTAATCAATAGCGCTTCCTTCTCAATCAGTCCAACGATGTAACCGCGCGACGCACCCAGGGCTTTCAGTATCCCAATCTCGCGCGTCCTTTCGGTAATTGTCGTATACATAGCCAGCATCACGACCAGCGCGCTGACAACCGCTGCCAGCCCGACCAGTACGCGCAAGAAGACCGGGAGATACGGGATATTCTGCTCGATGCTCGTGAAAACGTCTTCCGTAAACTGGATCTTATTACCTGGGTATTGTTCCTCGATGCGTTTGGCAACCTCGGCTTTGTCACTCGAACTGCGAACTTTCACCATAATGTAAGTAGCCTTGTCCCGTGCCTCGAATGCTTCCTGCATAGCTGCCAGCGACATCTTTACGCGAGCAGTAGACTCGGGCGAGTAGATGCCTGCTACTCGATATGGCTGGTCACCAATCAGCTTCAATTCACTGCCCACGTCTAGCTTGTTGTTGCGCGCTTTCGTCTCGTCAATAACGACCTCATTATTCCCCTGCGGCGCGCGTCCGGCGACCAGGTGAATGCCGTTCATCCGGGAAAACGGTTCCCAATCCACGCCCTCTATCCGCTCCAAACCAAACCCGCGATTGCTCTGAAGAACATTAACAATCACAGGCAGTGCATCCTCGACGCCCTCGATCCCCTTCAGTAATTCGGCATACTTCGTGCTGAGGTTTGCTGTCGATGAGGTCAAATGCATCGATCCGGGTCGCGTAAAGATTATCTCAGCGCGCAAGTTTGACCCACGACGCTGCAGATCGTTAGACATGCCGCGCGCTAATCCGGTAAAGAGCATAACCAGGCTTACACCGAGAGCAATGCCAGCCACACTGACCAATGTGCGCACAGGGCGCTGACGAATGTTTGAACGAATCAGATTGTCCATATTTCCTTGATGTTAGAAACAGCCAACTGTCAGACACTTCTGACATGTATTTCTATGGGGCATACATTAAGGCATTGGATGAAAGCCAACAACCGCCGCAGACGCTTCTGCTTGTTCGCTGGACGATTGCCGCAAGCATCTACTATGGTTTCAGTTATAATTGGCCCATTCATTCACAAGGGGATTTAGATCTTGGCAAGCGATATCAAGTTTAGTTCCTCGGCGCCGGCACTCGAGATTGACCGCCGGAAGGGTCGGTGGCCCGCAGTTGAGCTTGATCGTCGTGGCGGCCTGCTAGCCAGTCTGGACTGGACAGTAGTCGGCACTCTGGCGATCTGTGTCGTGCTCGGGCTCGGTTTGCGAATAAGCAACCTCGGCGCGATCGGCTTCGCGGAAGACGAAATGAACAAGCTCGACGCCGTACGCGCCTACGAGCGGGGCGACATCAGCGCGAACGCTGAACATCCGATGATGATGAAGGCGCTCATGTTCGCTTCCGTGAAAGCAGCAGGCTCCTGGCGCAACGTGACGGGCCGCGCAGTCAGCGATGAATTCGCTTTACGTCTCCCCAATGCCATTGTGGGAGCGCTTACCACCATTCCGCTTTTCTTAGTAGCAGCCGCCTACTTCGATCGGTGGACAGGACTATTTGCGGCCGGGTTTTGGGCCTTTGGAATCACTGCGATCACTCTCAATCGCGTAGGCAAAGAAGACACGTTGCTGGCGTTCTTCATGCTATTCGCTTTCTATTTCTATGTGCGGGCCAAACAGATCTCTCCCCGGCACGAAGCGGCAAGGCGACGCAATTATATTCTCAGCGCGATTGCCTTTGGCTTTATGCTCGCCTCGAAATATTTTCCTCACTACTTCGGGCTCAACGCTCTGTTTCATCATAACTTTCACGTCCGCAAACGCGAATCAGGTGAACCGAGTGGGAAAACGCCGACCATCTTTTACGTTCTGATACCGGTCGCCTTTCTGCTCGCGAATCCCGCAGTGTTGCTGCCGCAGGTCTGGGACTATCTAAATGCTTACACGGGCGAGCGCTTGCTGGTCCATACCGGTTATTTCTTCGGCGACCAACTCTACAAGAACAACATGTCGAGCACCCCTTTCTGGGGCACGCCCCTGTACTTCTATCTTCTTTTTATGGCCATCAAGATCCCTTTGTTGGTTCTGGCGATCTTCCTGGTGGGCTTTTTTGTTTCGCTGAAACGTTGGCGGCACCCGGGACATGCATTTGTTGTTTTTATGTTTCTCTTCTGGATAGTGCCCTACTCGTTGATCGGTGGAAAGTGGTTGCGCTATACGCTCTCACTTATGCCATTTATCTACATGATCGCCGCGGTGGGTGTCATTACCGTAATCGAGGTTTGGTCGAAGTTCTTGAAGCCCTCAAAAGAGCTGGCTGCCATTGTTTCCGCGGCCGCCGTTATCGTCTTCATCCTGCTCCCGGGCTGGACGGCCTATGCGCATGGGCCGCACTACGCGCTTTATACTAATGCTCTGGGTGCCGGGCGAGCTGGCTATTATTTTCCGCACGATGAGTTTTACGATGATGGTTTGCGCGAGGCGATAAAGTTTGTGAGCGACGTTGCCCCTCAGCACTCGCTCATCGCCCACGAAACTCCAGCAGTGACCCGATACTACCTGGAAAGGTTCTCCCGACCCGATCTGAACTCGCAAGTAAGTTCCAGCGCTGATTTCGATCCGGCGATGCTCACGGCTCCAACCTACATCATCGTCCAACGGGGTCGGATATATTTTGAGAATCGGGAGAAGATCGACTTCATCCGGGCGAATTTCAAAAAGGTTTACGAAATTAAGGTCAAAGAGACAATGGCAGCGGAAGTATTTGTTAACGAACCGAAGTAGTGCTGGGGTTATTCCACCCTCGCGTGATCACTCAAGAGCGCCGGGGGCGCGAAGGTAGCCAGACGCAAAGCCGTAGGCTGCGTCTCACTCGCAGTCAAACGCTAATTGACGCCGGAATCTGTTGACCCTGATGAGCTGACTCGCTCTTCATACTGGCATCCGACCGTTGACATCAGCTAATCTGCCGATCATGAATCTTAACCGAAGGCTGCTTCTTTTGCCCTGCTTATGCGCGCTGTTGCTGGCTCTCGCATTCCTCTCGCCGACTCCTCAAAGCGGAGCCGCAAACCGAATTCAAATCACAGTTTTAGGGACCACGGATCTTCACGGCAACATCTACCCGGTTGACTACTACACGAACAAACCCGACAACCGTGGTCTTGCAAAAGTCGCAGCTCTTATAAAACGATTTCGCAAAGAGAATCCCAACACACTGCTGGTAGATTCGGGCGATACGATTCAGGGGACGCCGCTCCAGTACTATCACAATAAAAAAAACAACAATCCTCCCGACCCCATGATGCTGTCAATGAACGCTCTCGGATACGACGCCCTGGCGGTAGGCAATCATGAGTACAACTTCGGGTTGAAGGTGCTCGAGAAAGCCCGCAACGAGGCTAAATTTCCCTGGCTCTCGGGTAACACGTACAAAAAAGGAACCGACAAGACCCATTACCAGCCGTACCTCGTCAAAGAAGTTTCAGGTGTTCGGGTCGGCATTCTCGGCCTAACGACGCCGGGCGTTCCGGTCTGGGAGAACATACAGAACTATGCTGGTCTGGAATTTCGTGAACCGGTAAGCGAAGCCAGGAAATGGGTATCGGTCTTACGCGAGAAAGAGCGCGTGGACGTGGTCGTAATCGCAATCCACATGGGCCTGGAGGAAGACTTGCGCACCGGGGAAATCAATCCCGGGCAAGTGCCCAATGAAAACCGGGCCGTGGCCATCGCGAAACAGGTGCCCGGCGTTGACGTTATTTTCATGGGCCACACACACCGCGACGTGCCTGCGCTTTCCGTCAACGGCGTGCTGTTGACCCAGGCCAACCATTGGGGCCGCCATCTGTCACGCGCGGATTTGTATCTGCAAAAGGAAGGCGAGCGCTGGCAGGTTTACGCCAAGTCTGCTCGCACGATCCCAGTTGATGACAAGGTCGAGGCGGATCCGGAGATTCTGAAATTGACCGAACCTTACCATAGCGAGACCGAAGGATGGCTGTCGCGGGTTATCGGCGAGTCCGCAGCGGAGCTCACAGCTCGAGAGGCGCGCTGGCGTGATACCGCCATTCTCGATCTGATCCAGCGAGTGCAGTTGGAAGCAGGAAAAGCGGACGCTTCAATGGTGGCGAGTTTCAATGCTGACGCCCGCATCAATAAAGGGCCGATTACGGTGCGGGACATCGCCGGACTTTACGTCTACGAGAATACGCTTGTTGTTCTGGAGGTTACCGGACTGCAACTGAAAGAAGCGCTTGAACACTCAGCGAAGTACTTCCGTTCCCATGAACCGGGAAAGACCGCTGCTGACTTAATTGACCAAAGAATCCCAACTTACAACTTTGATATCGCCGAGGGCGTCACTTACGTTCTCGACATCACCAAGCCATTGGGCCAACGAATTCAAGACCTTAGCTTTCGCGGCAAGCCTCTGGATCCCAATCAGAAACTGAAGCTGGCTACCAATAACTATCGAGTCAACGGCGGCGGCGGTTACACGATGTACAAGAACGCTCCCGTGGTTTATCGATCGAGTGAAGAGATACGTGAGTTGATCATTGACTGGGTTGAACGTCACAAGACGATTCCCACCGAGCCCACCAACAACTGGAGAATTGCACTTTAAAAAGAATTGGCCGCGGATTACGGGGATGATGCGGATCAGATTTGTAGGGGCGGCCCTCCGTGGCGGCCCGCGTCTTCCGCAACTCAACTCTTTCGAGATCAACCTTATTACCGCTACTCGGGTGCCCACGGCGGGACATCCCTACAATTGAGGCGCGATCGGCGAGAATCCGCGGCCGAATTTTCTTACATAAGAAAACCAAAACGGCAACCGGAGGGGTTCTCGGTTGCCGTTCTGGCTACTACAGTCAGGGGAGGGCGAGTTATGTTAGTGGAGTTCTCGCCTCCTGACCCTCGGGGGAGTTCAAACCGGACTTCACCGAATCATGGCTACGATCTCGACCGTTTCATAGCCGCTCCGGGCAAGCTCGTTTTTCGAAGAAATCGCTGCGAGTTGGCCTTCGAGGGCCCGCTCTTCACCAGACTTAGTCAACTGCCGACCTGTTCGCTCGCCGGTCGTCCAGACCTCGGAGAGGAAGTAGCGTTGACCGTAGCGATGAAATACCAGCTTCGCCTGCTTGGGGACGATGCGTGCCTCGATCGACTGGGCCAACCGGATCGCTCTGTCATTCGAGTCCTGGCTGCTGATCAGTAGTGCGTCACTATTTGTTGTGAACGCTCGCACCGAGTACTCACCGGCCTTTAGCGACTTGCCACCAACGTTGAAATCGAACGGTATATCGGCAACCACTGAGCTGGATTGAGCGTGGGCAGAAACTAACGCCACCATCAACGCTACCCCGGCTATGAGCATTAACATCGTGAAACCTTTTAGAATTTGCTTTTGCATACTTCCTCCTCGTGCCTTCCTGGCGATAGCCGAAAGCGGCTCGACCTCAATCTATGTAGTAAGTGGGCGATCGTTTGATCAACTTCTTACCGGTGGCGGCTCAACCTGTTTTATCTTGGGAGCCGTGCTCTCTCTAGCCACTTACGTGCCACGCAAATTGGCGATTTGTGATTCAGAAGAGCGGGTGCAGTAAACCGCTGCCGCAGCGATAGTTAGGCGCGATCGATCGAAAGTTCTTATTTTCAGTTAGCACTCTCTCAACACACAGGAACCTATCTCATCGGATAGTGCACGTATCTGTTCGGATAGAGTTGGGCTGGAAAGGGCAGGATAAAACACGCCCTGCTCGAATTCGCAGCTGACCTGCGAGACATTCCAACTTGAGAGATTGCATCAAGCATGCGGAATCATTTCCTGCATGCTGGTGCAGGCGATGCCCGCCTAGGGCGTTTGCGCCTGGTTACCTGTTGCCCCGCCTAGGGGGTTATTCAGCGCTTGTTGTTGCCCGCGACATATTTAGGCGCGTACACTTGCTACATGCCCCCGGAACATCTCTGAACATGAACCCACGACTCGCAGCTATCGCTGGAAGACTCAAAGGAGCCGTTTTCCCTATCACCGAAGCTCCGGTCGTCATTGGTCGGGAAACCGCGGCTAACCTCTGCATCGCAGACCCGTCCGTGTCACGACGTCATTCTCAGATCGAGAAAGCGGGTGGGCAGTTTGTGATAGCCGACCTTGAGAGTCTCAACGGCACGTTTATCAATGACGTTCCCGTGAAGCGACGCCCACTTGCGCACGGAGATCGCGTTCGCATCGGCGACTCGCAGTTTCTCTTTCTGCTTCATGACGGTGAAGCGTCCCCGGCATCCAAATCGAGTGAGGTCCAGTTTGACGACCGTCAACTCAGCGGTTCAACCATCCAGGTCAAATTCAATGATGCGGTTTACTTAATGGCCCGGGACTTGAGCGCGCTGATGAAGGTCAGCACCACTGTCAACGCCATCCGAGGCCTGGGAGAGTTGCAGAAGACTTTGCTCGAACTCCTCTTCGAAGTCGTACCTGCCCAGCGCGGCGCCATTCTGCTAAGTCATGGCAACGGGTTGGAGGACGCTGCCGTGTTTGGCCTGGATCGGGCTCGCGGGCCGGATGAGGCAATCAAAGTTAGCCGCGAGATCGCTCAAAAAGTGCTGCGGGAGAAGACCTCGCTTTTAATCAGCGATGCTCTGATGAATCAGGGCTTTGACTCTGACAATCTCAACAAATCTCGTCCCAGCTCGCTCATGTGCGTGCCGCTTATCATGCTCGAGCGCCCGCTGGGCGTCATCTACCTCGACACGAATGCGCCGGACGTTCATTTCGACCAGGATCACCTGCAACTGGTCTCGGCTATCGCGGCAATCACAGCAGCTGCAATTGAAAACGCGCGCCACATCGAATGGCTTCAAAGTGAAAACGAACGACTGCTGGCCGACGTCAATATCGAGCACAACATGGTTGGTGAAAGCCCGTCCATGAAACAGGTTTACCAGTTCATCTCGAAGGTTGCGCCTACGGATTCAACGGTGCTGATTTCAGGTGAAAGCGGAACCGGAAAAGAACTGGCGGCACGAGCTATTCATCTGAACAGCCAGCGCGCGGGGCTGCCGTTCATGGCTGTTAACTGTGCGGCGCTGGCGGAAACTCTGCTCGAGAGCGAACTCTTTGGCCACGAGAAAGGTGCGTTCACCGGCGCCACGGCCATGAAAAAGGGTCGCTTGGAAGTTGCGGACGGTGGCACGGTGTTTCTCGACGAGATTGGCGAACTCTCACCGGTGCTTCAGGTGAAGCTCCTGCGCGTGCTTCAGGAACGTGAATTCGAACGTGTTGGAGGTACCCGGACGATCAAGGTGAACATCCGACTGGTAGCGGCCACAAACAAAGATCTGGAACAAGCCATCGCCGCCGGGACTTTTCGCCAGGACCTCTTCTACCGTCTGAATGTGGTGGAATTAGCAATGCCGCCCCTAAGACAGCGGCCGGAGGATATCTCGCTATTGGCAAACTATTTCGCTTCGAAGCACGGCGAAAAATGTAACCGCAAAATTTTGGGAGTCTCTCCTGAAGCGCAAGCCCGTCTGCTCAGTTACGATTGGCCCGGCAATGTTCGTGAGCTGGAAAACGCAATTGAGCGCGCGGTGGTATTGGGCGCAACTGACCATATCCTCCCGGAAGACCTGCCCGAAGCCACTTTGGAAAGCGGGGCTGCGGCAACCACCGCCTCGGCGCCCAGATATCATGAGGCTGTTACCCAGACAAAGAAACAGATCATTCTGAGTGCCATGGACCAGGCCAAAGGTAGCTACACCGAAGCCGCCAGGCTGCTGGGTGTTCATCCCAACTATCTTCATCGATTGATCCGGAACTTGAACTTGCGCGAGCAGGTGAAGCAGTAGAATCCGCAGATTAC
>JBGTLM010000024.1:0-5893 GCA_041744135.1 Pyrinomonadaceae bacterium | reverse complement strand
GCAGATGGGCGAGCCGGAGATCGCGCGGGATGCGACCCGACTGATTCAGCTCAATGATGAGTATCAGGAGACAGAGACGAGGCTGCAATCGTTGTATGCCGAATGGGACCGGGTTTCCGCTGAGGCTCCAAAGGTCTAAGTCACCTGATTGTGTAGGCCGAAAATCATCAACTACGTGGTGTCCTAACTTTTTTGTGCTGTTGTGCGTTGCGAATCAATTTTAGTTTCTAGCTGTTTAACCGATTTTCGCCCGACCTATCGATCCAAGAAATCACATAAACCAACACGAATCTTGTTAGTGTTATTTCGTGTTGGTTTGGATCGTGTCTCACGCTACCTTGGGAAAGGGCCCGTTCGCTCATACCAGGACACCATCCATTAACTAACTCAACTTGACAGAGAATAACTGCTTTGTTACTTTCGGGCTTCGCTTTTTTTTGGTCCTCTAGGCGATCACATTAAAACTTTAGGCGCGTAGCTCAGGGGTAGAGCACTACCTTGACACGGTAGGGGTCTGGGGTTCAAATCCCCACGCGCCTACCATTGTTTCAATAAGTCAGCCCTCCGCTAGACTTTCTTCGCTGCTCCAAAACGCTCCAATTGATGAATCAAAACTCCTAATTGATCCATCGGAATGCGACATCATGTGCTGAATCACGCTCCCCAATTGACTCATGTCCGTTGAGATCCTCGGGAAGATCATGTGCCTCGGGGGCCAGATACGAGATAAAAAAAGCGCGAGTCAAATCGGGCTGCCTCAACGGCAGGATCAGGAGGTAACTTGGTGGGATTTCAAAATATCGAACCTCAGGCCGCTCGATCCCTCGCCGCCTCCGACTTTCTTTCGGCGACCGATCCAGAGATGGGTTGAACCATCGTGCCAGCGCGTAAGTTGATAATGGCGGGTTACGCGGATGCCCTCGCGGGGGATCTCTTCTTCGAAAATTCTCAAACCATTCTCACTCGTTACGTCTGGATTGAGAATGCGGCCTTGAGCTGCAACAAATTCCGGTGGTCCATCTACTTTGAGCACCCGCCCGCGTTTCAAACGCAGACCATCGGGGCTCTTGACAGGCAGTAATGGAACCCAGTTGCCGGGAACCTCAGTAACCAATTTGTAGATCAATTTGTTAGCGTCAGACGGTTCGGATGGCGCCGGTGTCAATTCCACTTGTTGCTCGAATCTATTCAATGGCTGCTCGGTCGCGCTTTCGATTATGCGTTCGACAGCCCACGCCATATTCGCCATCTCATCGCGCAGGAACAGCACCTCTTCAATCGGACGGCTCTCCAAACCCTTGATGAGCGATGGGGTCAGGAAAAACAGATTCGACGCAGGCTCAGTGAGTCCGCTGCCGCGCGTGTGAGATTGCTGGAACATTCGCCAGGTGGAATTGGGTTTATCCAACTCGCTGGAGGATTTGATGAGTGTGCGCACGCCGAAGGTGTCCTCAATGACAAACGACCGGCACCGATAAAGGGAACCAACATCCAATTCAATGGGAATAACAAACCAGTCGTTGCCGTACGTTAATGAAAACTCCACGAGCAGCATACGCGCCAGGTCCGTTGGCCCAGCGTCGACCGAGCCGAGGTCTACCTGGGCGTCTTCAAACTCCCAAAATCGTGCCGTCGGCATCCCGCGAAAACTGACCGGAGCCGGAATCGCCGTGCGTGCGATTTCTGTAACGGTATTGTCTGACGCTCCTCCGAGGGTCACTTCCATGTTCACATCGAAGGCGTACCAGTCCAGGTGCCCTTCAAAATACTCCTGAGCGGTTAGCGGGCACTCGCCAGTGCTGAAGCGCGTGCCCACCGAGAACGCATATTCCATGCGTTCCGGCAACCATGTCGGATTCTGTTTTTCAGGCTCACTGAAAAGCGTTTCGAACGATGTCGACCAGAGTTGTGCGGCCTCCCTTACGTCCGCCAAGTCTCCAGGAGAAATCTGCAGTTCGGGCGCAATGACGATTACTCCCGCTAGGGTTACCTGAAACGCCGAATGGAGTTGCCTGCCGTCCGGGACGCGTGACGCCATTACATCGATGAAGCTGAGGCTGTCACTGTCGAGCGTGGCTCGCTGGTCTGTCGTCAATCGAGGAAATGGATATCGTCGAATGAAGGCGTCGCGATAGTCACGCGAGATGGTTTCCCCATCGCGCATTCGGTCCAACATACGCAAGAACTGCAGACCCGCCTCGGCGGTCAGTCGGAGCTTTTCCGAGTTTGCCGTTTGATCTCTTGCCGGACGAATTGCCTCGCGCTCAACCAATGTTTCGAGTGGCATGCTCGGGTCATAACGCGGGGCGTTGACCATCGTGTTCGGCTTGATCGCGCCCGAAAAATAGCGGGAAAGCTTAGCCGCTTCCGAGCGCCAGCGGGCCATTACCGGTGAACCGTTGTCTTCGCCCTGGAACTCGCCGAGTTGCCATTGGCGAGCGAGCAGCCACAGCGGATCGTAGATTCTCGCCTGCAAGCTGGTCTTCATGTCAGCGTTGCGACTGAGCGGCTGTAGACGCATCCAACTGGTGATTGATGCCATAATTCGTTACTTGATTGTTGCAAAGTCCGTCGACACAGTGTCGCCTAATGTATTGTAAGCAAAGTACAGCGCGGGCAGGTAATGCCCAACTTCGTCCAGCGTCACAGAGTCGACAGCGCGGATTCGCGCTAGATCCAGTGTTTCCAGCAGCACCTGTTGCAAAGACCAGATGGTCCATGGAGATTCAACCTCCGGTGGCACGGCGACCAGGATCGATTGCGGCGGCGCGGCGTTGGGCTGATCGTATTGCAACGCAATGCCTGTCGTCTCGGTCGGGCTCGGTACCACCTCAACCCATTCGTCGATTAGTACCCCCGCCAGCGGCTGGCGCACGTCAACGTTCGCGGCTGACTGCACCGCAATAGAAAGCTTTCCGCCGGGCAAACTCTTCCCGGCTTCGAGCGGTAGGCCAACCCAACGGTCGTCCTCGGCGTAGGGAAGCTGAGCAATTTTCAGTTTGAGTTTTTCGCCGCTGTTGAGTGCTTCAGAATAATTGAGTGCGGCATTGAGCCGAGTTATACCGTCGCGTACGCGCGCCATCCGCTGGAACCAGGTGATTGAAACCTGAGGGTCGCCGCCCTGCACCTTGTCGCTATCGGCCAGCGCTTTCTCAAGTTCCTCAACGTTCGTCGCCCTAAAGCGTGGAAGCACGATGAACGCTTTGCCGAAGACTAGTTGAAGCCGAGCCAGTGCATGTTTGTGCCCATCCTCCACTGTTGCTGCATCGGCATCAAAACGGACGGCGAGCGCATCGAGCTGCTCGACGCGGTCTGCCAGCTCTTTTTGAATCGAGCCGGACTGCGTCAGAAGCACTTGTCGCTCGAATGGCAAATCGCCAGCAACCGAAAGTGGCACAGCACCAGTCACTCCAAAAGCCGACGAGCGCCCGATCACTTCTCGCAACGACTCCAAGCCAATCGTCTCTGGTGTCGAGAGTTGGGTTTGGAAGTCGCGCGAAGTCTGACGCAAAGACGCTTCCGCCCGCGACGCGCGTTCGTTTAGGTTCGACAGGTCCACACTAAAATCAGTAGTGCGCTCAGGCGGGTTGAGATCATCGGCGTCTATCGCGCGCACGCTCGTGAGCAGTTTGCGCCCAGTCCGAAGCGTCTCGCTGAACTCACCGTAACTGAGCTCATTGATCTTCCATTCCGGCTTGCGCCCTGAATTTACGCGTAGCAGTGAACCGGATGGGAAACCGCCAGGTTCGCGAGCGATCGCAAACAGAATACGTTGTTCGATCTCCGCTTGTTGTCCGCCCTTTCCACCTTCGATTGCGTAGATGTAATCGAGCGGTGCCAGGCGCAGTTGGTCCAAACGAATCTCTTTCGTCTCTAAAACTCCCTCAGCCCCAGACTCGAGGCGCTCAACTAAGCAACGCACATTGGCTGGGTTAGGCAGCAGTCGAGCTGCCCAAGCGTTCAAATGTGGCTCGGCGTCGGAGCGAAATGAATTCGCAGTCGCCAACCAATGTGGCGGAACCTGGGCCTCGCCGCTGAACAGCGTCACCACGCGGTGCGTCAGCGCGACGCCGGTGCGCGGCGTACGCACGACTTCAAGTTCTGGCGGCGGCGTTTCACCGCCTGCGATCGATTCGACCGTGCTCGCGGCGCGTAATGGATTTCCGCGCACCACCTGAAAGACGCTCTCTGCCAGCAGCGCATCGCTAACGGAATCCACGGCTTCTTCCAGGAGGATGAGTTCAGCTTGAATCGCCTTAAATTCGGAGTTGGCAAGATCGAAGGGAGGCAGCGGGATCGTTTGCTGATTGACCTTCTGACCAAACGGAATCGTGTCGTGGCTCCATTGCGCCGGATTGGCGTCCTTTCCTTTCTGCCAGCGTCGCAGGAGGGCCAGACCATCAACTACATTGTTGGCTGCTATGGCTTCCACGGATCCGGTCACTGGTTGAATGCCAGATTCCAATTTTCGCGCGACCAGAGGCGCCAGCTCGCGGAAGACCGAGATGAACTGAGCCTTACGGACTTCCTGCAACCGGCGCTCGAATCGGTAACCGAGTAGCGCGCCGAGCGGTTGCCCCTGCCGGACGCCGTCAAGTAGCCACGTCGCCAACCTCACGCGTTCCGATGACAAATCAATAGCCAGTAGATCGTTCGGCATTTGGTTTCCGGAATGGGCCAGGTGACCGCTGCGCAAGATCGCGACGGTTGAAGCCTGAGTCAGTGAAGGCGTATGAATGAAGCCCGGATTTCTGGTCGATTGAAACACTGGCCCTTGTTCACCGGCCGGAGTTGGAGCTTCAGTTTGGGCGTCCGCTGGTTTCAAGTTCATCACCCAACCGTACCCACCGAACTGACCTCCGGTCGGATCTGTTTTGCGCATCTCAGTCAATCGCTTGGTTGCAAACGAAGTGATCCAGGCGTCGAGTCGGTGAGAACAGAGATCGAGCGTGCCGGTCATCAACTGTTCGAGTCTCGCTACGCCCAGGGATTTCAGATGAGCCAGGCTAGCGCGGAACTCACTCAATGGCTTCAAGCCCGGTTCTCTCGAAATATCAGGTTCGCCGGAAGGTGTGAAATTGAGCAGATACTGTCCGATTGGCATCGGCGCCGCCACCTCAGGCACGCTGATGTTGGTCTTCATCTGTTCCCAGATGGTTTGTGTCGACTGTCCCGCTTGCAGATTCCGCAGCTCCGGCTCGCGGCGCAGCTCTGGTGGCAAGACTAGCAAGCGCGATGCGGCGGCCGCGTATTCCAGCAACATCGAATGGCGCAACAACAAGTGAAGCAATGTGTGCGGCGGTGGTTGCTCAAGCGCTTGGCCCTGAAACCAAGCCTCTTTGGTGAGGTCTCGGACTGCGAGAAGCGATTCGATGTAGTTCGGCGATAGAGCCAAGCCTCCATCAGCTTGGACCAGCACGCCGTTCAGTGTGGCGACGGAGGGTGAAAACACCGCTCGTGCTATTCTCGGCCGCCACGCTAGCCTAAGCTCTTGCAACACATTGGCAGTAAGCCGTTCCTGTGCGGCCCACCACTCGGGGATTGAACCTCGCTTGCCGCTGATGCGAGCGAGTAGTGCCTCCCGCGCCCTCATCGCATTGCGCCGAATAGCCTCTTGTTGCCTGATGAACGCGACCCTCATTGCTTGTTGTTGCCGGATGAAAGCGATCCGAAACCGCGGATGCAAGTCTTCTGGGGGATCTTCGATCGGCGGCGGTTCCTCCATTGCAGGAATCTCTGGAATTTCAGCCTCCCAAACGTCCACGAAGAAGTCGGCGCTAAGAAACACCAACAGGTTGTCGAGGTAATGCCGTCCCAGCAGTTGGCGCATCGAGTAACTGGACGACAGCGCATCCATGCTCAGCACTTCAGCCAGGTCTTTGTCGAGACCAGT